>NZ_KV811031.1:8972-32761 GCF_001812965.1 Actinomyces sp. HMSC075C01 | reverse complement strand
GCCGGGCATTTCTCGCGTAGCCCTACAGAAATTCTGTCGGGGTACGCGAGAAATGCCCGGCTCGATGGGGTGGCCGTCAGTCGCCCAGGGCCGCGGCGACCACCTTCTTGGCCTCCTGCTGCACCTGGGCCAGGTGGTCGGCGCCCTTGAAGGACTCGGCGTAGATCTTGTAGACGTCCTCCGTGCCCGAGGGGCGCGCGGCGAACCAAGCGTCCTGGGTGGCGACCTTGAGGCCGCCGATGGGGGCCCCGTTGCCGGGCGCGTCAACCAGCCGGGCAGTGATCTCCTCGCCGGCCAGCTCGGTGGCGGTCACGTCCTCGGGGGTCAGGGCGGCCAGCTTGGCCTTCTCCTCCTTGGAGGCGGCGGCGTCAATGCGAGCGTAGGCGCTGGCGCCGAAGCGCTCCACCTGCTCCTCGTGCAGCTGGGAGGGGGACTTGCCAGTGACGGCGATGATCTCGCTGGCCAGCAGGGCCATGATGATGCCGTCCTTGTCCGTGGTCCACACGGTGCCGTCCTTGCGAAGGAAGGATGCTCCCGCGCTCTCCTCGCCGCCGAAGCCGATGGAGCCGTCGAGCAGCCCGGGCACGAAGTGCTTGAAGCCCACCGGCACCTCGATGAGGGTGCGTCCGATCGCGGCGGCCACCCGGTCGATGAGGCTGGAGGAGACCAGCGTCTTGCCGACGGCGGCGTCAGCGGGCCAGTCGGGCCGGTGCGTGAAGAGGTACTCGATGGCCACGGCCAGGAAGTGGTTGGGATTCATCAGCCCGCCGTCGGGGGTGACGATGCCGTGGCGGTCGGAGTCGGCGTCGTTCCCGGTGGCGACGTCGTAGGGGGTCTTGCCCTCGGCGTCGGGCGTCATTGTCGAGCGCAGTGAGGCCATGGCGTTGGGGGAGGAGCAGTCCATGCGGATCTTGCCGTCCCAGTCCAGGGTCATGAAGTGCCAGGCCGGGTCCACCTCGGGGTTGACCACCGTGAGCTCCAGGCCGTAGCGCTCACCGATCGCGCCCCAGTAGTCCACCGATGCGCCGCCCAGCGGGTCGGCCCCGATGCGCACGCCGGCCTTGCGGATCGCCTCAAGGTCGATGACGCTCTCCAGGTCGGTGACGTAGGTCTCCAGGTAGTCGTGCTTGATGATGTGGGGGCCGTCGAGGGCCTCAGCGACCGGGACCCGCGGGACGTCCTGCCACCCGGAGGCGAGCAGCTCGTTGGCGCGGTTGGCGATCCACGTGGTGGCCTCCGAGCCGGCAGGGCCGCCGGTGGGCGGGTTGTACTTGAAGCCGCCGTCGCGCGGCGGGTTGTGGGAGGGGGTCACCACGATGCCGTCGGCCAGGCCGGGCCCGCTCGTGCGCACCCCCGCCTCGGTCCCGGCGCCATTGGCCAGGAGGATGGAGTGCGAGACGGCAGGGGTGGGCGTGTAGGCGCCACGGGCGTCGACGGCGGTGGTCACTCCGGCCCCGGCGAGCACCTCGACGGCGGTGCGCCAGGCCGGCTCGGACAGGGCGTGCGTGTCCCGGCCCAGGTAGAGGGTGCCGTCGGTGCCCTGGGAGCGGCGGTACTCCACGATGGCGGCGGTCGTGGCCACGATATGGGCCTCGTTGAAGGCGGTGTCCAGAGAGGAGCCGCGGTGCCCGGAGGTACCGAAGACGACCTTCTGAGCCGGGATAGCGGGGTCGGGGACGAGGTCGTAGTAGGCGGAGACGACCTCGTCGACGTCGATGAGGTCTTCGGGCTGTGCTGGCTGTCCTGCGCGTGCGTGCATGGGCACAGTGTGTCACGTGCCACTGGTTGGATCAGCCCGTTTCGCTGTGCGAAACACTGGCCGTTCCGAGGTTGGGACGCGCCGGTCGGCGGGGCTGGGATGCCGCCCGACGACGACGCTGTGGGAGGACTCGCCGCGAAGGCCCGTACGGAAGTGCCGTAGGTCCCGGGTGGCGGGATGAGACCTGCAATGGCGGGTGCTGCGGGGCGCTTCTCCTCGGCGTCAGGGGAAGATCAGGAACAGTTCGAGCAGATTTGTGAGCGTTTCTGCGAAAGACATGAAAGAGTCGATGTCGGCGTTCTCGCGGTCCGTCAGCCACAGCTCGGCCCGCCTCGCCCGGTTGCCCACGATGAGCAGCGAGCCACGCACTGGGTGGGGCACGTCGTGGAAGAGCGCGTAGGTGTCCGCGCCGGTGTCCACCGCGACGCGATCCTGACCCAGCAGGTGCAGACGCTTCACCGGGCGGGTCGGGTCGGCGGTCAGGGCCTGCCAGGCCTCGGCCGGTAGCCCCTGCGGCAGGAGGCCGGCCATGTCGGCGTCGTACTCACTGGGGGCCTGGCCCACTGACGCGATGACGATATCGAGGTGACAGTCCTCCCCTCGCGCGGCCAACCGACGGCCCTGATCGGTGTCCACGCACAGGCGCGTCCACCCCATGGCGCCCCGGGCCTGCTCCTGCTCCGAGACGCTGATCCAGTGCAGCGAGCCGGTGGCCGAGCCCACGTCAAGTACTCTGCGGACACTGCGCTTGAAGAACCGTGACGAGGCGTTTCGCCTGATGTTGGGAATGCGACGGCCGTGCACGTGGATGAGCTCGGCGACATCGAGCTTGGGCGCGCCGGTGGCGCCGGTGGTCTCGGGGGTGAAGCCGTGGTTCTTGAGCCGCTTGCGCTCGCGGCCCCCCATACGAAGGCCGGTGCGCATGGGGGAGGTGCCCATCAAGTAGCTCCCGGCACTGCGCGTGTGAGGGTGGGCGGCGAAGGCGGTGGCGAGGGTCCGGGCGAAGGGGGTGCCCGTGATCCGCGGCCCGGCGTCGACGTCGACCTGGGCTCCGTCATCCTGTGCCAGCCGGGACAGGCCGGACAGGCCCGGAAGCTGGTCGACGCCGAGACGCTGGGAGGTCTGGGCGGCCGTGCGGGCGGCTGCCCGGCCCGTGTCGGCCGCTGCCCGGGACACCGTGTCGGCGGCCTTGGCGGCACCGGAGGCGGCCTGACTGGCGAGGCCGCGGGCCTGGGAGGCCAGGTCATCGCGCGAGGGGATGCTGGGCAGCTTCATGGCGGTCCTTCATACGTGGGAGCAGCAGGGAGGCGTCGGCTTGAGAATGGCCGGCTGCCTCCGAGGTTAAGAAGCAGGTGGTGCGCAGGACATGGGTAGTCTGGCCCGGGCGTCGGCGCTACTGCGCTGCCACCCGGGTCGCCGCCCCGCTCACCGGGGACGCGGCCGACCCCCAGCGTCCAGCAGGAACGAGGAACCCATGACCGCCAGCCGTATCGCCACGACCAACGCCCCAGCCGCCGTCGGCCCCTACTCCCAGGGCGTCTCCACCGGTCAGGAGGCCGGCTCGCTCGTCTTCGTCTCCGGACAGGTGCCGCTCGACCCGGCCACCGGTGCGCTCGTCGAGGGCGACATCCAGGCCCAGGCCGAGCAGGTCCTCAAGAACGTGGGCGCCATCCTGGCCGAGGCCGGCCTCAGTTACGACGACGTCGTCAAGACCACGGTCCTGCTCGCCGACATCGCCGACTTCGCCGCCGTCAACGAGGTCTACGCCCGCTACTTCACCGGCGAGGCCCTCCCGGCCCGGGCCGCCTTCGGGGTGGCCGCCCTGCCGCTGGGGGCCGGTGTTGAGATCGAGGCCATCGCCGCCCGGTCCTGAGCCGGTCCCGACCTACTCAACGAGGGTCGGGGTGTCCTGGCCAGGGGTTGTGCGTACTGCACGAAGGCCCCACCTACGTGCAGTACGCACGACTCTCCCCCAGTGGCACCCGACCCTCGTGCAGTACAGGCCAGGCCCACCCGGATGACTGCGGGGGTCAGGTCGGCTGTCCCCGTGTTGCTCTCCCCATGGCAAGCGGTGTGACTGCGGGTAAGGATGAGGCACGGCTGGTGGCCACTGAGCCACCATCCGACCAGGACTCCGCGTCGAGGTTTTGAGAGGAAGAAGATGCCGCCCATGCGCCTTCCTCTCGTCGTCCGCCTCGGAGGGATCCGCTCGCTGCTGTTCTTCTGCACCATCATGACTGCGGGCCTGGCGGCCGCGCTCTCACCGGTGGCTGTGGCGGCCTGGGCGCCTGGCCTCCTACCCGTCTTGATGCTCCTGGCCATTGTCGGCGCCGGCGGGATCACCTACTACCTGTGGCGCGGTCTGTCCGCACGGCACATGTTCGAGCAGGCGCTGCGGCACTATGCGCGGGTCACCTACGATTACGAGGCCACCGAGCTCCATGCCCGTCTCATCCCTGAAGGCGAGACCCGCGGCGCCCGCGTCATGGCCCACTACCGCTGGTTCCGCGACGAGTACGAGAGCCTGACCCGCTCCTGGCAGGACCTGGGCAGCCCCCGGGGCGCCCAGTGGTTCGAACCGGGAGTGTTCCAACGGGTCTGTGAGATCAAGCGGCGCTCGGCCGTACTGGACTCGACCGACGACATCATCGCCAGCAACGCCGCGTTCCTGAGCCTGTCCTCCAACTGGGAGAGGCTCTGGCACGAGGAGCAGCAACCGGTTCTTCATGAGCTCAACCTGCTCCTGGGCCAGTGTCAGTGGATCGACTCTTGCGCGTTCACCTCCTGCGGCACGGTGGAGGCGCGCGAGCTGGTTCGGGCCCACCACCAGCGCCTCAGCGACATGACCGCGGAGCTGTCAGCCGGCTTGCTGCGGCCCTCGGCGGCGCTCGACGAGCTCGCCTGGATAGTGGCCGATGCCCGCCGGGCGGGGAGCGGCCTGGCAGCCCGCGTGACCGGTGCGGTGCCGCGCCTCAACTCTTTCGACGCCGAAGCCTCCCTCCGCCCGAGTACCCGCAGCCTGCGGGGCGTCGTCGGCCCCGGGAGGAACGCCGGCTACTGGAACCCGGTCAGCTCAGGCGCTGTGGTGGGAACCGTCGCGCCTGTCGGATACGCCGGCCCGCGTCGGTCCCTGAATGTCGGTGTGGGATATCTTGGGGACGGGACCTTCCCAGGGTATTGACGTCGGCATGCCTCGATCGCCGGGCCCACGCAAGGAAAAGGAAGTGCTGATGAGGCACATGAAACAGTCCGGCGTCGTCGGGCTCGGCGGAATCTGGTCGGTGACGGCCTTCGTCGCCAACGTGGTGGTGAGCCTGGCCCTCATCGCCGTGCTGCCGATCATGGTCATCTGGCCCTTCGGGGAGAGCCATCACCCCAGCGTGGAGGTTCACGACGAGGCCGGGGTGCTTCAGAGCGAGCCACTGGCCAAGGAGATCCAGGCGATGCGCTTCCGTCGGGACGTCCACGTCGCCGTGCTCACGGTCCCGGGCTGGGACGTCGACAACCTCAACGACTCGGTGCTGGAGTACGCCCGCTCGCACGCCAGCGACACTGAGGTCCCGTGGATCTCGACGTCGAACTCCAACTACTGGAGCGACGGTCTGGTGATCCTGGCGGTCGCCCCGGAGGCGCGCAAGGTCGGCTGCTACTTCGGTGAGGACGTCGCGGTCCCCCTGGAGCAGCAGGCCGCCATCCAGGACGCCGCCAAGAACCAGTACCGCCAGGCCGACTGGTACGGGGGCACCGTCTCCATGGCGGCCAAGGCCGCCGACATCATCGGCCGGCCCGGAGGCGGTGACGTGGGCACGACCTACATCCTGCCCGGGATCTCGGCACTCGTGGGCCTCGCCTGGCTCGTGTACTACCTGTGGCGCGGCTTCACGGCGCGACGCCGGGGGCGTGAGGCGTTGCGCCACTACTCGCAGGTCACCCACGACTACGAGACCACCGAGCTCCTGGCCGGCACGATCCCCGAGGATGAGCCGCACGGGGCCCAGGTCATGGCCCGCTACCGGTGGTTCCTCGACGAGTATGAGGAGGTCACCCGCTCCTGGCAGGACTTCGGCAACCCCCATGGCGCCCAGTGGTTCGGCATGTTGGTGCTGAGACGGGCCACGGAGCTGAAGAAGCGCTCCGAAGGCCTGGACTCCCTCGATGACGTCATCGCCAACACCGCCACCTTCCTGAGCCGGTCCCACGGCTGGGACCGCGTCTGGAGCAACGAGCAGGGGCCGGTCCTGGAGGACCTGCAGTCGCTGCGGCGGCTGTGCCACCAGATCGACAGCTCCGTCGTCGCCAACAGGGGCGCGATCCCGGAGCGCTCCAAGGAGGAGCGGGAGTGGGTTCACTCCTGCAAGCAGCGCCTGGACGTGATGACCTCCGATCTGGAGAACGGTTCGCTCCAGCCCTCGGCCGCTCTCGACGAGCTCGACGAGATCGCCGACGAGACGAAGACGAGGGCCGCCCGGCTCGCGCGCGAGGCCATTGACGCCGACACCTCCAGGTACGCCGACGAGCGCCGTCGACGCTACGACTCGCGCTCCTCCAAGGACGCCTTCTACGCCGGCTACTGGTACCTGGGCGGGGGACACGGCAGCTACAACCCGCACTCGACGATCCGCCTCAACCCCTCCTCCCCGGCCATCTCCGCCATCGGCTCATCCGGCTCGGGTGCCGGCGCCGGCGGGTCCTTCAGCTCCTTCACCCCGGTCTCCGACCTGGTGGTGGGATACAGCTCGGCCTCCTCCTACACGCCGTCGAGCAGCTCCGGGTCCGGGTCCAGCTTCTCGGGAAGCAGCTTCTCCGGCGGCTACAGCGGTGGTGGCGGCTTCTCCGGGTCGGGCTCCTCCTCGAGCTTCTGAGATGGGGGAGTGCCTCGGCGCTCGCCCACCGGTGGCGGGCCTCGACGGGAGGTGCGAGCAGCCGCGAGCTGTCGTGAGGCGCGTCATGGGGCGCCGACGGGCCGCCGTCGACCTCGGTGGGGCGCCACGCGGCCGGTAGGCTGACGGGCATGTCGAAGAAGAAGCGCCACGGGCGCCGTCCGGCCGCCGCGTCGGCCAAGCCCCGCAAACAGAGCATCGAGTTCGTCGCCCGCCCCTTCGCCGGTCTGCCGGCCGAGGAGGACCTCGTGGCGATGGCCCAGATCATCCCGGCCGCCACGGCCACCGTGCGCCTGACCGAGGAGTACGGGGGCAAGCAGATCCAGCTCGTCACGCTTCTGCCCGAGTTCGTCCAGGGGCTTAAGCGCTCCGACGGTGAGGTCCTCGTGGCCATGCAGACCTCCATGCACTCCGGGGACGCCTCCCGCGACGTCGCCGCCGCCGCCCTGGCCACCCTCGAGCTGCCCGAGGGCCAGGCCCTGCGCACCGACGGTCTGCCCGAGCCTGGCCCGCGCCTCCAGGACATCCTCGACACCAGTGAGGCGCCGGTGGTCTCCGTGCGCGAGACCTTCGACTTCTGGATCGACCCGCAGGCCGGGGCCGGTGACGCGCAGGCCCGCCAGGTCATTGAGGAGGCCATCGAGCGCGCCAAGGAGGAGATCGCCCCGACCCGGCCCGTTCCCGGCGTCGAGCACGCCTACTGGTGCCGACTGGGCGCCAAGGAGTTCGTGCGCTGGGCGCGCGGGGAGGATGAGGACGAGTTCTTCAACGCCTTCGCCCGCATTCACGCCGCGCGCGAGTCCGACCTGGAGGAGGGGGCGCGTTTCGTCGGCGCCTTCCGGGCCAACGGCCTGGCCATTCCGGTGTGGGAGCTCGTCCCCGGCACGGAGGCCGACGAGCTCACCAAGCCGTTGCAGGCCATGGGTAAGCGACTGGAGGCCGCACTGGCCGACGCCAGCCCCCTGAGCCCCGAGGTCCGCCGCGCCAAGGCCGGCATCATCTCTCGCCAGGTCAACCTCTGACCCTTTCTCGTCGAGCCGGGCATTTTTCGCGGTGCCTAACAGAAAATCCGTAGGGCACCGCGAAAAATGCCCGGCTCGGTGGGGCTCATACCTCATTTCACCACGAGGCGGGCGACGTGCTTGAGGTGCTTCTTGTGCTGGCGTCGGCCGGCCTTGCCCACCTTGCCGAAGTTGACCCAGCTCCGTCCGCGCATGCCCAGCTGCTTGATGGCGGCGCCCAGGAACACCGAGCTGACGTAGTTGCCGCAGAACCGGCGCAGGAACCAGGTCGGGGCGGTTGAGGTGGTGAGTACCAGCACCTGCTGGATGTGGGTGAGGTGGCCCTTCACCCCGGAGGCCGTCGCGTGGTAGGCCCAGCGCTGCTTCATGACCTTGTCCACGAAGCCCTTGACGATGGCGGGCACCTCGCTCCACCAGATCGGGCAGATGAAGATAATGCGCGAGGCGCCCTCGATGAGTTTCTGGTAGTGGCTCACCAGCGGGTCCAGTGTGCCGCCCTCGCTGAACAGGGCCAGCTCTTCGGCGGGCATGCGCGGGTCGAAGCCGTCGGCGTAGAGGTCGACGACGTCGTAGGGCCTGCCCGCCTTGTCCAGAGCGGAGGTGGCGGCCTCGAGCACGGCGTGGTTGAAGGAGCCGTCGTAGGGGTGGGCGTAGACGATGAGGGTGCGCTCGCCCGTTGTCTTGAGGGTGTTCTTGGCGGTCATGAGTTATCTCCAATCGTGACGATGGCGCGCAGGGCTGCGCGGATGAAGGCGGCGTCAGCGTCGGTGGCGCCGGCGGCGATGAGCTGGGTGTAGCCCTGAAGGCAGGACCACACCAGGAGGTGAAGCGGTTCCGGCTCGGTTCCTCGCTGTGCGGCCAGGCGCTCCACCTCGCCACGGGTCAGTGCCAGCAGCGGGTGCTCCTCTAATCGGTCGAGCGCGGCGATGGCCGCGGGGCTGACCTGATTGAACTCGAAGAGTCGCGGGTGCTCGGTGGCCAGGTCTACCAGGAGGGAGCCGATGCCGACGAGCGACTCGATCGGATCATCCTGGATCAGGGGGACGGCACGCTCGCCCAGCGAGGTGGACAGCTGGCGCGCCGCAGCCTCGAAGAGGCTGGTCTTGGACGGGAAGTGCTTGTAGCAGGCGGGTGTGGTCACCTGACACGCACGAGCCACGCCGCCCAGCGTCACCTCGCTCCAGCCGTGGGTCTCGATGAGGTCCAGGGTGGTGTCGATGAGTCGCTGACGGGTGTCCGTGCTGCGCCGGTCTATCTTCACACTAGATAGGTTAATCTAGTTAACCTATCTGTCAAGGTGGGGAGAGGTGCCGGGACTGTTGGGGTGCCGGCAGGTCGGGGTCTTCGAGTCCCGAGACAGTGGCGATGTGCACCCCTTCGGTGGCGTGCTCACGCAGTCCCGACGCCCAGGCAGGCTGCCCATCTGTGTTGTAGGTGCCATGACAGCTGAAGCCCTCAGAAGTCATGGGGCGCCACGGTCCGACTGTGGCTGTCAACCCTGAACGACCAGCATGTGGTCGATGCGGGATCCAAGGGGTGGCGCTCAGAGGGTGGACGAACATCTTGTTAACGTTGCCAATGGCGGTAGCGCAACGACGTCGGCGAACTTCCGAGAGTGCCTCTGACCTGCGCGGATATCGGTATGGGTGAACCTCGACCGCAGATCCTTGACACCACCGGCGCAGCGTCCTTCAATCATGTCCATCACGGCGCGATGAGCGCGCGACGAGCGCTCCACGCCGGGGTGTCTCGGCCCGTCCAGGATGAGAGGAGCACTGATGACCCGTACCGTTTGCGGCTGCGCGCCGCGGTCGACGGCCATGCGTGTCAGTCTGCTGCGCCCCTGCTCATCGGCTGGCCGCCATCGACGCCTCTTGACCGCTACCCAGTAGCCACTCGCTGATCCCGGCCCGCGCCCTCGAGCGCCCGTGTCGGTCGGAGGGGGAGCCCCGGCTCCCCGCATCCGAGGCCGAGGCTCCGGTCCGGGCTCGTCGTAGAGCCTCGCACCTCGGGGTTAGACCAGTACCAGTTCCCACCCGCGCCCGCCGCCTTCAAGCAGGGCGAGGCGCCTATCAACCATTCAATCTTCTCTTCTTCGCCGTCAGATCTGCGATGTCTATGGACCTTTGTTCCGCTTCCTGGCACCCTGGTGAGACGGCAATGTCGCCGCCGGGCCCGCACGCCATGCGGTGAGTGAAGCGAAAGGCCTGTTGTTATGACCGATCACCCCTCTAAGTACTCTCCCGCCGAACCTGCTGCACCTTCGATCGGCTCCCGCACGCAGGACGCCCCCGCAGGCACGGCGGACGTCACGCCTGTGCCCGTCACCAGTCCGGTGAGCACCGGGCCGCCCGAGCGGCCACCGGTCCATCCGCACCACCCGAGCTCAGGAACCTGGCGGGCCGTCCGTACGGCCGGCGCCCCCTTGAGCGTGCATGAAGTCGAGGCGGCAGCCTCCGCGGCGCCCGCCGCCCACACCTCCGCCCAGGCCGTCACCCGCTCCTCGGTCCACTCGCCTTCCGAGACCGCGGCGGCCGGCGTCGTCCTGCGCGACCTTGCCGACGAGTACGCCCTGCTCCTGTGCGCCCACGACCCTGAGGCGGCCGCCCGCACCGGTCTGCCCGGCGGGACCATCCTGCCCGACTACTCGCCCGCGGGGCTGGTCGAGCGTCTCAGTGCCGAGCGCTCCCTGCGCCACCGCGTGGCCGCCGTCGACCATTCGACCGGCTCTGACGAGCTCCTGCGCCGCCACCTCCTGGAGCGTCTGGAGACCTCCATCCAGTTCATCTCCGCCGGGGAGGAGGGTGGCAACCTCGGTTTCCTGTCCTCGCCGTTCCAGCAGATTGCCCGTCAGCTGCATCGGCCCCCTGAGGCCCCCGACCGCGCCGGCTCCGAGGAGGCGGACCTCGCCGAGGCCGAGGCCAAGTGGGAGGACGCCTGGAACCTGCACCGCACCCGCCTGGAGGCGCTGCCCACCGCCCTGGAGGGACTGGCCGCCTCCCTGGCCGCCTCCGCCGAGGCCGGTGTGATCGCCCCGCTCAGTCAGGTCGACGTCGTCGCCGGGCAGGCGCGCGACCTCGCTCGACGCCGCACCCAGGCGCTGCCCGAGGACCTGCCGGCCACCCTGCACGTCCAGCTTCAGGAGGCCGACATCGTCGCCCGCCGCGCCGCGTTGGACTTCGCCTCGCACCTGCGCACGACGCTCTCGCCTCGCGCCCCCCAGGCCGAGGGGGTCGGCCGGCAGCGCCACGCCCTGTGGATGCGCCGCATCCTGGGCACGCGGGTCGACCCCGAGGAGACCTACGCCTGGGCCACCGAGGAGCTGGGGCGGGTCATCGCCGAGCAGGACGCCATCGCCGTCGACGTCCTGGGACCCGGCGCCAATGCCGGCAGCCTCAACCGGCACCTGCGCGCCGACCCGACCCGCGCCCTGCGCCCGGAGGATTACACGACCTGGGCGCAGGAGGTGGCTGACGAGGCCTGGGACGCCGTCGTCGGCCGGATCCTCGACCCGCCCGACGGCCTGGGCCGTCCCCGAGTGCGTCTCGGGGAGCCCGGCGACGGCGCGGTCCACTACGAGGAGCCGCGCGGTACCGGCGGGGAGCGCCGGCCCGGCATCGTCATGCGCTCCCTGGCCGACGGCGAGCAGCTGGTGTGGCCGTGGAAGGAGCGGACCACGATCCTGCACGAGTCGGTCCCGGGGCACCACGTCCATGTCGGTGCGCACGCCACCAGCACGCGCTTGACCGCCTGGCAGCGCTACCTGGGCTCCGTGCCCGGGTGCGACGAGGGCTGGGGCCTGTACGCCGAGTCTCTTGCCGACGAGTTCGGGCTCATGCCCACGCCCGAGGACCGCTTCGGCCGCCTGGCGGCACGCCGCTGGCGCCTGGCCCGCGTCCTCGTGGACCTGGGAGTCCACTCCCGGCTCCCCGTGCCCGACGACGTCGCAGCCCTCCCGGGGGCCTGCCACGAGTGGAACCGGGCGACCGTCACCGCGGTGCTGCGCCACCACACCGTGATCTCCGAGGGGCGTCTGCGCTTCGAGGTCTCCCGGCACCTGGGGTGGCCGGCCCAGCCGCTGGCCTACGCGGTGGGGGAACGGGTCTGGCAGGCCGGTCGGCGCCGCGCCCAGGCGCAGGCCCGCACCGAGGGCGGCGAGCTGGACCTGCGCGCCTTCCACAACCGGGGCATCGACCTGGGCAGCGTGGGGCTCGATCTGCTCGCAAGCGCCTTGCACTGACCTGCACAAAGGGTGCAGGGGTGGTGCAGCCGGGGCCGGCCCTGCCGTCGGTCGGGCCCCGGGGCACTTGTGGACGGCGCTCTGGTCCGCCCCCGCCCGCCAGAGGTCGGCGGAAGGCGGGGCGGCGTGGAGTGGGTGCCCCAGTGAATGCCCCGCTGCCTGCGCTGATGAGTCGGGGTGGTGAATGCTGCGGGTTGGGCGGCCTGCGGTGAGGGTCAAGGCGTGCCGGGGCGGCAGGGGAGTCGCCCCGGCACACGGAAGGACGCGAGATGCGCCAGCGGAACCCGGCTCCGTTGACGGGCTCCTTGCCTCCACTGTGCCACGAGAACCGGGTGTGACATGCCGAAACAAGCAACTCTAGCGCCCGAATGAGGGAATCTGATTCATTGCTGCAAGATTTCTCAGTTTCTCCGGGGACCGTGGTCCCATGCTGAAGGTTTGACACAAAATCGCTCAGGAAGGCCTGAGTGGGGTGGTTGTCCTTCTCGCGGCACACCGGCGTGTCGCAATGACTGGCATGACGCCCGCGGGGCCAGGCCGGCGTGCGTCCGCCGCCTGCGGAGCCTGAGGATTCCGCGCCGTGTCGCACGAGATCGAAGAACTTGACGGGCCTCACAAAAAAGGTGCGCGATAACGGGGCGCTCAGGTATCGGCTGGAAGCCAAGACTCTGGATACCCTGGGGGAGTGAGTTCCACCAAGCGGCCCGACCAGCGCGTTGCCGTGGTCATCCCTGCCAAGGATGAGGCTGAGCGCATCGCCACCACCGTCCGGGCCTGCCGCTCCATCCCGCGAGTGGACCTCGTCATCGTCGTCGACGACGGTTCGACCGACGGGACCCAGGACCACGCCCGCGCCGCCGGGGCCGTGACGGTCCGCCACTCCGTCTCGCGCGGGAAGGCCTCCGCCATGGAGACCGGGGCCTCCGTCGTCGCCATGCGCGACTACTCCGACGGTCCCGCCCGGCTGCTGCTGTTCATCGACGCCGACCTGGGGGACTCGGCCGCCTCCTGCGCCGAGCTGGTGCCCCCGGTCATCGACGGCGTGGCCGACATGTCCATCGCGGTTCCCCCCAAGCAGTCCGGGGCAGGTGGCCGCGGCCGGGTCGTGCGCGCCGCCAGGCGGGCCATCTCGCTGTCCACCGGGTGGCTGCCGGTGGCGCCGCTGTCCGGCCAGCGATGCCTGAGCCGTGAGGCCTATGAGAAGGCGGTGCCCCTGGCTGACGGCTGGGGGGTGGAGGTCGGCCTGACCATCGATGTCCTCGTGGCCGGGCTCGCTGTCATCGAGGTCCCCTGCGACATCACCCACCGCGTCACCGGTAACGACCGGGCTGGCACGATGCACCGCGCTTCCCAGTACAAGGACGTCCTGCGGGCAGTGACCCGGCGCAAGCTGCGCCGCCACCGCGTGCCGCGCGCCTCCTTCGAGAAGGCGGCTGCCGAGCAGGACCACTTCTTTGCCTACCGTGCCGTGCCGCTGCCGCCCAAGGCCGACGACGACGCCGCCCAGTCCGCCGAGAAGCCGCACCATGGTGACGGATCGCAAGCCACCTCGGAGGCGGCCGAGCGCTAGCGCGCCGACTCGCTCCCGCTCAGCGTCAGCGCCAGCAGGGCGGGAGCCGCTGCCGCCAGGATGAAGCCGGCCATCGTGACGCCGGAGTCGTTGACCAGGACGGCTACGAGCGTCAGCACCCCTAGGGACTTCAGCGCCGTCGTCGGCCATCGCCCGGACGGGGACATTCCGCGCGTCGGGGAACCGGATTCCCGTCCCCCAACGCGCGGAATGTCCCCGTGGGCGGCGGGGGCGAGCCAGGCGTAGGGGCTCGTGCCGTTGCGCCAGGCCCGCACCTGCCGGCGCCCCCACCACAGGGCCGCGGCCACAATGACTACGGCGCCGCCCAGGGCCGTCGCCATGACCGGATTCGTGACGAAGGGGCCGACCAGCGCGTACGCCTTGCGCCCCAGCACGCCTGCGGCCGAGCCGTCGGCCACCTGACGGGCGAAGCGCCCCAGGTGCGTGGGCCCACCGGGGCGGATGAGGTCAATGACGGCGAACCCGCCCACCACCAGGACCGTTGCGGCCCCGATGGCCAGCCAGCGCCGCCAGCTCAGGCGCAGACCCGCCAGGCCCGCCCCGAGGAAGGCCAGCGTCGGCACCAGCGTCAGGGCGCCGCCCACGTCCGCGCCCAGCTGCGGGGCGCCATCAACGAGCAGCGCCGCCCCGCCCAGCAGGGACGTCACCACCAGCGCGGTCCGCCTCCCACCGCCTAGCGCCGCCCAGACACCGGCGATGACGACGATGAGCGCACCGGCCACCAGTGCGAAAGCCGTATTCGACACCCCGTAGAAACGACCCGCCACCACGGCGTTCATGCCCAGCGGGTTGTTGAAGGCCAGGGGCGCGCCCGCGGCGGCGTCGACCAGCCAGGCCAGCGGGATCGCCGCCGCCACCAGCAGTGCCGTCAGGCTCACCCCGTTGCGGGGTGCAGACGCCGACGCAGAGGGCCTGGGGCTCTCGGCCCCGTCCGGTTGCGGCTCGGCCGTGGCCTCCCCTCGGGCGCAGAGGGCGCCGGCTGAACCGGCCGGCCCAGCGGCGGCCGAGGCGCCGAGCGCTGAAGGCGAAGGAAGCGGTGAGGCGGCAAGGTGGGGCCGCCGGCGCCGCCGCGCCAGCGCCACAATCCCGGCGGCCAGTCCCACGATCCCGGCCGCGACCAGCGCAGCTGCGGCCATAGCGACGAGCGAGGCCCATCCCGAGGGGGAACCGGCCCGAGCCCCCACGCGCCACCACGGGGCGGCATTGACCAGCAGCAACGCCGTCGGCAGCCCGCTGAGGTAGACGGCCACCCACGTGACCCGGCGGCGGAGAGCCGTGCGCCGGCTCGCCTTCGGGACGCGCAGCGCGACGGCCGCCCAGACCAGGAGCGCCACGGTCAGCCCCATGAGCAGGGCGCTGGCCTGCATGACCGTGGCCTGGGAGGCACGGGCGTGCAGGGCGTCGTCGGCGAGCCGCGAGATGCGGGCGTCCCTGGTGGCCCCGGCCGTTGCCACGCCTGCGCGGCCGGTCTGGGGCAGCGTGAGCGCATGGCCGTCGAAGGCCGGGTCGCGGCGGCCGGCCAGGGCGGACACGAGAGTCGGGGTGAGGTCGGTCAGCTGGACCAGGCCCGGCTGGTGCGTGGAGTCGCCAACGACAAGACCCTCGGAGGTGCCGCGCGCGCTCCTCGTGCCCGCGGGCAGGACCGCCATCTGGGGGCCGGGGGCCTCGTCGTCGGCCAGGGAGGCGATGATGATGCGGGTGCCGGGGCGCGCCCGCTCCTGGACCGTGCGCAGGGCGTCGTCGAGGGCGGCGATCCGCTCGGCGTCGGTGGTGGCGGCGCTCGCGGTGTCGACGATGGTGAGGTCAGCGTCGGCGGCCAGGGCCTCAGCCACCGACGGCACCAAGGAGGCGGGCGTGTTCTGCGAGCCCCCCGGTATCCCCGTGGCCAGCTGCGTGCCGGGGCCGACGGCCTGGATCGAGACGTCCTGCCCGAGAGCCTCGACCAGGGGGGTGCTGCGGGGGATCGCGGTGGTGGGGCCGGCGCAGGAAGCGACCGGTTCGATGGCGCTCGCGCGCTTGCCCCGGCCCAGGGTGAGCCAGGCGTCGGCCGGGCAGGTGCGGTCTGCCGGGGTGCGCACGGACAGGTTCATCGGCTCGCCCCTCCAGGCGAAGGCCAGCAGGTGGGCGGCCGCCGAGCCGACGCCGGAGGAACCGGAGTCCTCACCGGTGCCCTCGCGGGAGGCCTGCTCCCGCAGGTCCGCCCAGGTGAGATTGCTCGTCGCCAGGACGACCACCGGCGCCGGCCGTGAGGCCGAGGTGGCATCGGACGCCGGCGCCGACGCCGCCTGGGACGCCGGCGCCGCCCCGGATTCCGGCGCCGCCGGAGCCGCGCTGGCGAGGGCCGGCCCCACCACCGCCAGGATCATGCCGATGACCACCAGCAGCACGAGGACGTACACGACCCCGCGCACCAGGCGCTGTTGACGTCGTCGAGGTCTCACTCGACCAGCCTACGGGGCCTCGTAGCCCGAAAAGTGTCCAGATGGGACGACTTTGACGTCGTCTCTGCTGGTCGACGCGCAGGCAAATTGCTTTGACCAGTACAAACGCGGACGGCTCTTCTTCTAGCCGGTTTCAAAGTCGTCCCAGGCGGACAAAATGGGTGTGATGTCCTGGCCGGCATCGGCTCACAGGTACTGGCGGGCCACGGCGACCGCCTCCCCGCCATAGCCTCCGCCGAAGAGGAAGGCGTGAATCATAATGATGTGCCAGGAGTGTAGGCCCACCCGCTCGCGCCAGCCCTCCGCCAGCGGCGAGACCTCGTGGTAGGCCGCGTAGATGCGATCCAGGTAGTGCTGCCCGAACACTCCCAGGGCCGCCAGGTCGGTCTCGGCGTGCGCGCCCTGCGCCATCGGGTCAATGAGCACGCCGACCACCGTCGGCCCGCCGACCGCCCCGCCAGCTGCGCCACCGCTGGGCGCCGCCCCGGGGGCGGGCTCCTGCGGTCCGAGCCCGGCTCGCGGCGGCGCCCACTGGGCGGCCTCATCGGCCGGGGTCCACAGGACATTGCCGCACCACAGGTCCCCGTGCGTGCGGGCCACCGCGACCCGGGCGCCGCGCTTGCGGGCACCGGCGCGCACCAGGGCCGGCTGGTCGGTGTCGAAGTCGCCGTCGCGCAGGCGCTCGCACAGCAGCTCCACGGTGCGGGCCCCGTCGGCGCTGATCGAGCCATTGTCTCGACTGGGCTGCAGGTAGGGCAGGATCCGGTCCTCGGCGTAGAACTCGCCCCAGCGGCGCGGCTCGCCCTCCTCGGCGGCGTGCGGCCGCAACCGGATGTCCGAGCGGCCCATCTGCGCCCGGCCGTCCCAGCCGGGAGGCGCCGCCCCGAAGGCCGGGGCGCCCGCCGCGTGGGTGACGGCCAGCGCCCGGCCGAAGGCTTCCGCCCCGGCCGGCGTCACGCTGGTCGTCGTCAGCCGCGGCTCCTCCAGCCAGCCCGGGCCGCTGGTCACCGGCACCACGTGCGCCCCACCGTCGGCCATCGCCTCGGCGAGCCAGGTCAGGCCCTGTGCCTCCAGGGCGGTGGAGACCGGGCCGTCGTCGCGCTTGCGGAAGACACTCATGGCTCCAGCCTGCCAGGCCCGCCGCCGTCGCGGGAGGGCGAGGCGTCCTGCGACGGCCGCGGTGGGGGAGTCTGTGGGAGGGTGCCAGGTGTCCCGACAAGGCTCCGGTGGGCGGTCCACCGGGGGGCTGGTGCTGGTCTAGCCGTTGTGGGCCATGAGGATGCAGTCATGGGGTGCCTGGGGCAGACGCTCCGACGCTCCTGGGATGTTCCCTCCTGACCAGGCCCGGCGGCGGGACCGGACCCGCCGGTGAGAGCCCCTGCGTTCCACGGAGCAAGCCGCCACCGGCCCGACCGCCGGGACTGGCTACCCTGTGCCCATGACTGCTCCCGCTCCGCTCTGGTCCTTCCTTGGGCCGGCCGGCACTTTCACCGAGATGGCGCTGCGCCAGGTCGCCCCCGCCGACGTCGAGCTCGACCCCTGCCCGGACGTGCCCACCGCCCTGGACCACCTGCGCGAGCGCATGGTGGAGGCCGCCGTCGTGCCCATTGAGAACTCCGTCGAGGGCGGGGTCAACGCCACGCTGGACAACCTCGTGGCCTCCACGCCCCTGGTCATCGCCGCCGAGATGGCCGTGCCGATCACCTTCGTCCTGGCCGGCCGCCCCGGCACCCGCCTGGAGGACGTGCGCGCCATCTCCACTCACCCGCACGCCTGGGCCCAGTGCCGCGGCTGGGTCCACCAGAACCTCCCCGAGGCCGTGTACGTCGCCGGAACCTCCACCTCAGCGCCCGCCCGCGCGCTGGCCACCACCGAGGGGGACACCGGCTTCCAGGCCGTCTTGTGCAACCCGCTGGCCGCCAAGCAGTACGGGCTGGAGGTCGTCGCCGGGGGCGTGGCGGACAACCCCGACGCCGTCACCCGCTTCGTCAAGGTGACCCGGCCGGGCCGCGTGGGTGAGCCCACCGGCGCCGACAAGACCACCCTGCTCGTCCACCTCCCGCACGACCGCTCCGGCGCCCTGCTGGACATGCTCGAGCAGTTCAGTGCCCGCGGCGTCAATCTCTCGCGCATCGAGTCCCGGCCCGTGGGCGACTCCCTGGGGCGCTACCGCTTCTCCATCGACGTCGAGGGGCACGTGCGCGAGGAGCGGGTCCAGGCCGCCCTCATCGGGCTGCACCGCACCTGCCCGGTGGTGCGGTTCCTGGGCTCCTACCCGCGGTTGGACGCCCGCCCGACGGCGGTCCTGGCCGGCACCAGCGACAAGGACTTCGTCGTGGCCCGCTCCTGGGTCGCCGACGTCCTCGACGGCCGCGCGCTCTAGCCGGGGCCCGTCGCCGGCTCCGCCGTCGCGTTCGTGCCTTATGCCGCCGGTTCGTACCCTTAACCCCCGAACGCGAGACCTACCCTACGAACGCGCGGACGTTTCACCTCGTGTCGGCGAGCGCAAGTCCCCGGCGTCGTGAGGCCGCGTCAGTGGACGGGTCAGTGGACAGGCGGCCGCGGCGTGCGCAAGGCTCGGGGCGTGAGCTCCTCCGACGCCAGCACCGAGACGACCGCCGCTGCCTCCGCCTCCGCCTCCACTGCGTCCGCTGCCGGTTCAGCCGCCCCGCTGCCCGGCCGCCGCGGCGCCGGCCCCTACCGCGTCATCATGGTGTGCACCGGCAACATCTGCCGCTCCGCCATGGCCGAGGTCGTCCTGCGCGACCGCCTCGCCGCCGCCGGTATCCCCGACTCCGGGCCGGGCGGCGTGGCCGTCACCTCTGCCGGCGTCTCCGACGAGGAGCGCGGCAACCCCATCGACTCCCGGGCCCGCCGCGTCCTGACCGAGGCCGGTTACGGCACCGGCGTCGACGACGTCTCGCGCGCCACGGGTATCGCCATCGCCTCCCACACCGCCCACCGCGTCACCGACGCCGAGATCACCGAGGCCGACCTCCTGCTGGCCATGACCGACTCCCACTGGAACGTCCTCCAGCGCCGCGCCGCGGGCCTGGGGGCCGAGCCCGACCGCATCCGCATGTACCGTGAGCTCGACCCGGCCTCCGCCCAGCAGGCCGAGGCGGTCGCCGCGGGTGGGGCCTCCCGCAGCGTCCTCAACGTGCCCGACCCCTGGTACGGCACCATGGCCGACTTCCTCGACACCCTCCAGGTCGTCGAACGGGTCAGCGACGAGCTCACCGAGGACCTCGCCGCGCGCCGCGACTGAGGCTCAGCGACTCAGTGCAGGCGCTCAGTGCAGGCGGTTGTCCAACCAACGCATGACGGCCTGAAAGTACTCGGCGCGCGCCAGCGGCCCGGACAGGGCCAGGTCGTGGACGCCATCGGGGATCTGGCGGACGGTCACGTCGTCGCCCAGGTACTGGGAGCGGTCGATGATCTGCTCCACGTCGAGGACGACGTCGGAGCGCTGCGCCTCCTCCAGGCTCGCCTTGACACCGCCGCTGGCCGTTGAGCAGCACACGAGGATCGGCACCCGGATCCCCAGCCCATGGTGGACCTCGCGCTGCAGACGCCGAATCCCCGCCAGGAACCCGGCCCGCACCGGGAAGGACGGCGCCGGCTTGAGCGCTAGGTCCCAGTCCCACTCGCCGCGCCAGCGCCGGTGCAGGGCCGCCACGTAGTTGTCCTCGTCGCTGCTGCCCGGCTCGCCGATGACGCGCTCGGGGTCCCGTCGCGAGAGGAGGTCCACGAAGGCCGAGCCGTAGGAGCGCACCAGCGCCGACCCGCGCAGGTCCAGCCACGGGGAGTTGAGGACCAGCGCGTCCACGGTCCCGGGGTGGTCGGCCGCCCAGATGACCGCCTGCAGCCCGCCGGTCGAGTGCCCGTTGAGGACGACGACGTCGTGCCCGTGCTCGGAGCGGATGATGCGCAGGGCCTCGGCGATCTCCTCGTCATGGACGCGCAGGTCGCGCACGTCGTGCGGGGAGGGGTACCCGACACCGGCCCGCCCGCAGGCCCGCAGGTCCAGCGCGTAGAACTCAAAGCCGGCGTCGAGATAGGCCTGGGCCAGGTGGGTCTGGAAGAAGTAGTCGCTGCGGCCGTGCAGGTAGAGGACCGCTCGCGAGTGCCGGGGCCGGCTGGCCCGGCCCGCCGCCTCGCGCTGGAAGACGAGCACGGCGTGGTCGGCGCCGGGCGCCTTCGTGGGTGACTCGGTCACCGGGATACGGCGGGCCACCCACGGCTCTCCCAGGATGTCGGGGGTGGTCGGCTCGGAGGTCGCACTCATGGGCAGATCCAAGCACGTTGCCCTGTGCGACGCGAGTAGCGGCGCCGACACGCGACCTGGGAATAGCCAGGACGTTGAGGGAACGCTGGTGATGGCCGGGCCGTAGGGGCGGTGATGGCCGGGCTGAGGGTGCGGGTGCGGGGCGAAAGCCAGCCGGCTCGGTACGGCCTGTCCCGGCCGGCTGGCCCCGTACGGCCCGGGCCGAAAGCGGGCCTCGCGTGACAACCTCGGCGGGCTGGCTCCCGACCGCCGCACGGCCCGGCCCGACAGCGGGGCCGGCCAGCGGGCCCTGTACAGCCCGTCCCGCACGGCTCGCCCACCCGGCTCGTCTCGTAATTCGGGCACGGCACCGGGTGCGGGAGTGACCTCGGTCCCTTGGCAGTGGCCTCGCTTGCGCCGCCAAGGCGGCGCTGCGTAAGTTATCGGTGGCCATCCAGAGCAACCGAGAGACCTGGCTCGACGACATTGCAGCAACCCCCTTCATGGTGCGGGTGCTTCCGCCAGGAACGATGGAGGAATACGTGACTACCAGTGAACAGTCGACCGCCGAGTCCGGCCGGTCCGAAGACGGTGACGTGCCCGGCTCTCCAAGCGAGCCCATGATCTCCCTGCGCGACGTCCACAAGGTCTACCGCCTGCGCAGTGGCAGGGAGGTGCGGGCCCTGGACGGGCTCAGCCTCGACGTCGCCGCCGGCTCCATCCACGGCATCGTCGGCACCTCCGGGGCCGGCAAGTCCACGCTCGTGCGCTGCCTGACCTCCCTGGAGCGCCCCACCAGCGGCCACGTGAGCATCGCCGGCCAGGACATGACCGCCCTGTCGCCCAGTCAGCTGCGCGAGGCCCGACGCCGCATCGGCATGGTCTTCCAGCACGCCAACCTCCTGGACCAGCGCACCACGGCGCAGAACATCGCCTACCCGCTGGCGCTCGCGGGCGTCCCCGGTGGGAGGCGCCACCCGGTCGTCAAGCGCATGCTCGACCTCGTGGGCCTGGCCGACCGCGGCGCCTCCTACCCCTCCCAGCTCTCCGGCGGCCAGAAGCAGCGCGTCGGCATCGCCCGGGCGCTGGCCGACGACCCGGCCGTCCTCCTGTGCGACGAGCCCACCTCCGCCCTGGACCCGGAGACCACCCGCTCCATCCTCGACCTCATCAAGAACGTCCGCGACACCCTGGGCCTGACCGTCATCATCATTACCCATGAGATGAGCGTGGTCCGCCAGGTCTGCGACTCCGTCAGCCTGCTCGAGGCCGGGCGGATCGTCGAGAGCGGCCGCCTGGAGGACATCGTGCTCGACGTCGACTCGCGGCTCTCACGCGAGATCGTGCCCTTCCCGAAGGTGCCCGAGGCCGCCGTCGCCCACGGGGAGAGCGTCATTGACGTCTCCATCACCGCCCACCCGGGCCAGCCGGCCGCCGTCGCCCTCATGTCCATGGTGGCCGAGCTCGGCGGGGACATCGCCGCCGGCGTCTTCGAGACGATCGGGCAGGCCCAGATCGGGCGCCTGGCCGTCACCGTCCCCGGGCCCGACACCGAACAGGCCGTGAGCACCCTGCGTCACGCCGGTATTGCTGCGGAGGTCCGCTCATGAACCCGATCCTCCTTCCGCTAACCCAGGCCGCCGCGCTGCCGAGCAGCCGCACCTGGTTCGACAACCCGGCCATCCAGAACAAGCTCGGCTACGCCCTCGTTGAGACCCTGGCGATGACCTTCGTCTCTGGGGCCATCACAGTCATCCTCGGGCTTCTGCTGGGGCTCGCCCTGGTCTCCACCGGCAAGCGGGGCCAGTTCCGCAACCCGCCCCTGTACTGGGTGCTCTCCCAGATCGTCAACATCGGGCGCTCCATGCCCTTCATCATTCTCATGGTGGCCCTCATCCCGCTCACCCGGATACTCGTGGGCACCTCCCTGGGGTGGCAGGCGGCCTGCGTCCCGCTGACCATTGGCGCGATCCCCTTCTACGCGCGCCTGGTGGAGACGGCCATTAACGACGTCGACCACGGCAAGGTTGAGGCGGCCCTCATGATGGGGGCCTCCGGGCGGCAGATCACCTGGGGGGTCCTCGTGCGCGAGGCCCTGCCGATCCTCATCCAGTCGGCCACCGTCACCATCATCACCCTTCTGGGCTACTCCGCCATGGCCGGCGCCGTCGGCGGCGGCGGTGTGGGCGACCTCGCCATCCAGTACGGCTACCAGCGCAACCAGGTGGACGTCATGGTCATCACCGTGGTCGTCATCGTCATCATCGTCGGCATCATCCAGCTGGTCGGCGACATGCTCAGCCGGCTGGTGAACCACCGCTGAGGCGATCGCCAGCCGGGTATGCGCGCGCAGCCACCTGGAACTGGGCGGCCGCGTCGTCGGCCCCAGCACTGTTCAAGACTTTCCTCCCTCCCGTCACTGGGGCTACTCGGCCCCGCGAAAGGAACCACCATGTCCTCCTCCATCTCCCGGCGCACCGTCATCGCCGGTGGCCTGGCCACCGCCGCCGCCCTCACCCTGGCCGCCTGCTCCAAGTCCGGTAAGGGCGAGGTCAAGGGCATCAAGGTCGACGGCGACACCGCCACGATCACCATCGGCGCCACCCCCAAGCCCCACGTCGAGATCCTCAAGTGGGTCCAGGACAACCTCACCAAGGGCTCCGGCATCAAGCTGGACATCAAGGAGATCAACGACTACCAGACGCCCAACTCCTCGCTGGAGGACGGCTCGCTGGCCGCCAACTTCTACCAGACCCCCAACTTCCTGGCTCAGCAGAACAAGGAGAAGGGCTACGACTTCGTCTCCATCGCCGACGTCCACATCGAGCCCATGGGCATCTACACCTCCAAGGGCTACAAGGACGTCAAGGAGATCAAGGAGGGCGGCACGATTGTCCTCAACAACGACCCGGCCAACACGGCCCGCGGCCTCAAGCTCCTGGCCCAGGCCGGGCTCATCGAGCTGGACAAGTCCGCCGAGCTGCCCAGCGACACCGACGTGACCTCCAACCCCAAGAAGCTGAAGTTCACCACGGTCGACGGCGCCCAGGTCTACAAGTCGATGCCCGACGCCGAGGCCGCGGTCATCAACGGCAACTACGCCATCGACGCCGGGCTGAACCCCAAGAAGGACGCGCTCGTCCTGGAGAAGGGCGGCAAGGACTCCGAGTACCCCAACCAGCTCGTCGTGCGCAAGGACGACAAGGACAACGAGCACCTCAAGAAGCTCGCCAAGCTCCTCAACGACGAAAAGCTGCGTGACTACATCAACAAGACCTGGCCTGACGGGGCCGTCATCCCGGCGTTCTGACGTCGGAAGGCTGCGGCTGAGGGCCGGTTGAGGTCCGTGCGCGGGGCCGGTTGTGGTTGGTCGAAAGGCCGACTGCGACCGGCCCCTCGTGTTGGTGCCGGCGGGGTGGGGCGCACGGGGTGTGGGCGGATGTGCGGCTCGGGCGGGTGTGGCGGCTGAGTGCGCGCGGCGTGGTGAGGCGAGGGCCCACGGTGCTGGTGGGTGCACTTCGCGCGTCCGGGGATATGTCGTCGCGGGCGGGGACCTTCGACGCCGTCGGGGACAGGAATCCTGTCCCCG
>NZ_KV811031.1:0-8872 GCF_001812965.1 Actinomyces sp. HMSC075C01 | reverse complement strand
GCTGGAGCGGACCGCACCCGGCCGCGCGGAATGTCCCCCGCCACACTGCCCGTGGGGCCGGTTGTCATCATCTGTGGACAGTTCGTGGTCTGCGGGCCCGGGAGCCGAGGCAGCCGCCTAGGTTGAACCGCGGACGTCCGACGGCGTCCCGCGATACCGGCGGATTCACAGGGGAGAGGACGGCGCAGGGCCATGGCAGCTCGACGTGAACGGACACAGTCGGACCGGTCGGCTCAACCAGTGCGGGGACGCACAACCGGGGGCCTCGGGCGCCCGGGCGGCGCGACCGGGGAAGGGGGTGCCGCCGGTGCCGGGCACTCGGTCGCTCCGCCGGCTGTGGAGGCGTGCGATCTGCGCAAGTCCTTCCCGACCCCCGGTGGGGAGCCGATCGAGATCCTGCACGGCATCTCCTGCGCCATGATGCCGGGGCGGATGACGGCGCTGGTCGGACCCAGCGGCTCGGGCAAGTCGACGGCGCTGCTGTGCCTGGCCGGGCTGGAGCCGGCGACGTCGGGTCGTGTCTCGTTCATGGGGCGCGACCTCGGTGGGCTCCCGGCGGCGCGGGTGGCCGAGCTCTACCGCGATCGAGTGGGCTTCGTCTTTCAGGCCTACAACCTCGTGCCCTACCTGACGGTGCGGGAGAACATCACGATCTCCGACACCCTGGCCGGTCGGCGCCCCGACTCGGCACGGGTGCGGGAGGTCCTGGTCGGGCTGGGACTGGAGCCGCGCGCCAACGCGGTCGCGACCACGCTCTCAGGCGGCGAGCAGCAGCGCGTCGCCCTGGGACGGGTCCTCTACCGCCGTCCACCGGTCGTCTTCGCCGACGAGCCCACCGGGGCCCTGGACACCCGCTCGGCCGCCTTCGTCCTGGCCGAGCTGCGGCGCCTGGCCGACGATGGGGCCGCCGTCATCCTCGTGACGCACGACCTGGGGGCCGCGGCCCTGGCGGAGAGCGTGCTCATCATGCGTGATGGCCGCATCGTCGACCGCCGCCGCGGCGCCACCCCCGACGAGCTGCTGGCCGCCGTCAACCAGACGGGAGCTGCGGCATGACCCGCTACACGCTGCGTGCCCTGGCCGCCCAGTGGAGGGCCTGGTCGGGAACGGTGGCGGTGCTGGCCCTCGCCGCGGGGCTCATCAACATCTGCCTGGTGCACCGCATGACCGTCACGCGGCCCGACGTCGTCGCTGCGGCGCGGGCGGCGGGCGTCAACCCGGCCGAGCTCACGGTTCCGGGCGTTTCGGTCGCCTTTTACACGGCGATGGTGACGGTTCCGGTGGTGGCCGTCGTCGGGCAGTCCTGCGTGCAGGCACTGCGCACGAACTGGGCCCTGTGGCGCCTGGCCGGCGCCCTGCCCCGCCAGGTGCTCGCCGCCGTCCTCGCCGCCGTGGCGGTGCTGGGCCTGGTGGCCTGTGTGCCTGGGATCCTGCTGGGGATGGTGGCGGCCCAGCCCTTCGCCTCGGTGCTCACCCGCCTGGCGGCCGCGCGTATGGGACGGATCGAGGTCGCCCAGACACCGACGACGCTGCTGCTCACCGTGGTGGTCGTGGTCGCCGTCGCGGTCCTGGGGGCTGTGGGCCCGGCGCGCGCTGCGGTGAGGACGCCAGCCGTGGAGGCGGTTCGCGACGCCGCCCCGGGTGGGCGAGGCAGCATGGGTGTGGGGCGACGAATCCTCGCCGGACTGTGGACGCTCGTGTGCGCGGGGCAGCTGCTCCTCGCTTTTCTGGCCCCGCCCGGAAGGAAGATCGACGGATGGCCGACCGGTGGGGGCCAGGCGATCCTGGCGTCGCTCCTGCTCGCGGTCCTCGTGGTGCTGCTGGCACCCGCGCTCATCCCGGGGCTGCTGCGGCTGTGGTCGGTGCCGCTGGCGCGGCTGGGCGGACCGTGGCTCATCGCGCGCCGTTCGGCACTGTGGCGCAGCGAGTCGTCGGCGAGTGCCATCGGCCTGCTGGCCCTGGCGATCTCCTTCACCGCGGCACTCACGACCAGTCTCGCCACGGGGCAGGCAGTGGTGGAGGCGGCGCGCCTGAACGTGGCGATCAACCAGGTGGACTCTCTGGTGCTGGCGACGATCCTCGGGGCCATGGCGCTGCTGGGGGCCGTGGCCGTCGTCGGCATGTCCTCCCGGTCCCGGCAGCGTGAGTTCGCGGTGCTGCGCTGCGCCGGGAGCACGGTGCGCGGCGTGCGCCGGCAGGTGGTCGTCGAGGCGGCGCTGTACGTGGGGACGGCGCTGCTCATCTCGCTCGTGCCACTGGTGGTGACGACGGCCGGCGAGTCCCTTTTCTACGTCAGGGCAGGGCTGCCGCTGGTAGTGCGCCCCGGCGTCGGGCCAGTGCTGCTGGTGGCCGTCCTGTCCTTCCTGGCCCTGGCCGCGGTGCTGCTTGCTCCGATCCGGGGCGCCATCCGGACCCCGATCGGCGCCGTCCTGGCGGCCGAGTGACGATGGGCCCGAGGTGGGAGGGGCAGCAGATCGCTAGGACCGAGTGGGTTGGCCACTCGCGGCCCGCCGGCTGCGGTCCGGGTTCAGATCTCGGGGCGTAGGGTACGGTCGCGACGGAGAGGAGGGACGCTGGTGTCCGGTGCAGAGCGCGGTTCGCCGTCGGCCATGAGGATGCGGGTCGACTGGCGGACGCTGGGCGAGTGGGTGCGCCAGCCGGCGCCCGCGCAGGCCGGCCCCGGCATTCTGTCCACGCTGCTCCTCATCCTGTGCGCCACCTACCAGGGCGGCATGATCGGCAGCGCGGTGCTGACCGGCCGTGTCGGCGACGGCGGCCTGGTTGCAGGGATCGCCCCGACCAGAATCGGCTTCGCGATTCTCATTCTGGCGGCCATGGGGTCCACGGCGCTCCTCGCTGCGCGACGCAGGTACCCGCTGGTGGTCTTCCTGACCGAGTGCGCCGTGTACGTGGTGGCCTCGGCGCTGGGGCTCAACAATTTCTTTCTCTTCCCGGTGCTGGTGGCGCTGGGGAGCGCGGTGAGCCGGCTCCCACTGTGGCAGCACCTCGCGGTGATCGGCGCGGCCTTCCTTATGGCGACGGCCAGTGCGGTCCTGGTGGCCCCGCCCGGGGTCCTGATGGAGGAGTGGCTCAGCCAGGTGGTTGCCGTTCTGCTGACGGTCATCGCGGCAATGATGGCCCGCAGCGTCGCGAACTGGCGAGCGGCGCAAGCTGGGGCCAAAGCCGAGCGGGAGCGCTTCCGGGCGCTTCGGGCCGAGCGCGACCGCGCGGTGAACCGGGCCGATATCGCCGCCGAGCTCCACGACTCCGTGGGGCACGGCCTGACCACGATCATCGCCCTGTCCGAGGGGCTGGCCGGTAGCGCCGACCCGGAGATCGATGAGGCGCTCGGCGGTATCAATGAGGTGGCGCGGGAGTGCTTGGAGCAGACGCGCCGGGCGGTGAGGGCCCTGGCTGACGGCGAGGGTGAGCTGGCGGAGTCGCCGGGCCGGGACGGCGTCGGGCGCCGATCCTGGGATGAGATCAGGAGCGTCGTCGGCAGGGTGAGATCACTGGGCGTCACGGTCGTCTTCACTGAGACCGGGCAGCGGGCCGACGACGCCGGGCAGGCCGACCTGTGCTTCGCGCTCACCCGGGAGGCGCTTACCAACGCGGTGCGGCACGCGCCCGCGCTGTCGCAGGTGCAGGTGTCCTGGGACCACGGCGAGTCGGCGGTCACGGTGATGGTTCGCAACGACGGCTCCTCAGGTGGCAGAGGCGGGGAGGGCGATGGCCGCCGTGGTGGACCTGCGGAAGGGACGGGCCTGCTGCGGTTGCGGGACCGGGTCGAGGCGGTAGGAGGCTCGCTGGACTGGGGGTCGGAGGCCGACGGCGGCTGGCGGGTCGCGGCGACGGTGCCGAGAACTCGCGGTGAGGGCTGAGGCGTGGGCGCGGAACCGGAGGGGTTGAGGCCGACGTCGGTCATGATCGTGGATGACCAGCGCTACGCGCGCCTGGGGCTGGCACTCATGATCCGCAAGGCGCCGGACCTGCACGTGGTGGCGGAGGCCGGTGACGGGCAGGAGGCGCTGGAGATCCTGGAGGGGCTGAATCGGTCAACGGGGCTGCCCGACGTCGTGCTCATGGATGTGCGCATGCCGGGGATGGATGGGATCAGCGCAACCCGGGCGATGGTGCGGCGGTTCCCGACGGTGAAGGTTCTGGTGCTGACCACCTACGACGAGGATGACTACGCCTTCGGGGCGCTGGAGGTGGGGGCCTCGGGGTTCCTGCTCAAGGACGTGCGCGCGGCGCAGCTGGCTCAAGCGGTTCGGGCGGTGGCTCAAGGTGATGCTGTACTCACGCCGCGCGTCACCAAGGAGCTCATCGCGCGTGGGGTTCCACGGGCGCTGTCCGGTGCGCAGCGTGAGGGGCTGCGGGAGAGGTTCGGGGCGCTCACGCCCAGGGAGCTCGACGTAGCCCGGCTCATTGCGGAGGGCATGTCGAACGAGGAGATCGCGGAGCGGCTCGTGCTGCAGCCCGCCTCCGTGCGCCGCAATGTCAGCCGCATCCTGGCCAAGCTCCACCTGCGCGACCGCGTCCAGATCGCTGTTGCTTGGTACAAGAGCGGCGGGTGAGATGTGTTGTGTCCTCGTGACTGGGGATATCCTGCGCGGCCGGGGACGTTCGACGCCGTCGGGGACAGGAATCCTGTCCCCGAACGGCGGACTGTCCCCGGCTGGAGCGGACCGCACCCGGCCGTGCGGAATGTCCCCCGCCGGCGTCGGGTGGAGGAGACCCTGTGAGACATAGTGGCCGGTGCCCAGGCGATGGGCGCCTATGACGAAGGCCCTGCTGAGGCGCACCAAGTCCTCGAGGACCTCCGCTCCCAGGACTGACTTTCAGGGTTCGCTTCTTGTGGCGATAGCTAGTGAATGCTCAAGTAGTGCTCGGCATGGGGAAGAGTTCGATCGAGGAAAGCGACGACATGCCGGTGCTGCAGCCCACATTCTTGTGCTACGACGTCAGTTGCGCCCAGGTTAAATGTCGGAATGTGTGACCATGCCCTAATCGCGGTCGCTGACACAATAACTGTGGTTGAAATGAGACTGTTTCGCGGTGTTCCTGCAGCGATGAATTAAGGAACAATCATCCACGATATAGCCTGTAGTGTGGTTGAATACTCCCGAGACTGCAATCTAAGTCGAAAGAGGGTGTCTGGGGGCCTTTGAAAGGAGAGCTTCACTATATTTCCTATGGACTCGCCTGAAGAATAAGAGTGTGACAATAGCTCCTGGCATAAAGGATAGCACTAAAGTCAAAGTTAGAATAGCGTGCGCCGTGGATAATTGCTGATAGGCGACGTAATTAGACGAAGTTGGCCGCCAGTTCCGCATAATGCACTCCAAGAGGAGTGAAATAGCGGAGCCAGACGCCCATGCGATCAACGCCCACCATCGAAAACCGAGGTTGTTCACCTTTACTTCCTGTGTTCGCAGGTACCGGTATTCCCTAATCCATTCAGTTAGGTGAACTAGGCTTCCTGCGGCAAGCAAGACTATGCAAATGCGCAAGCTAACTTTGACAAGAACTAATGTAGTAGTTGGAGGGACTTTTAAAAACGATGAAACTACTGCGACTTGTATAGAGAATGCAAATAGAATAAAAGCAGCACAATATATTCTCCCGCTCATCTTCACTTGAATCGAAAATATGAGCCGCAATGCGCGCTGCATTAATAACAAGAGTACGGCAACTATCGATAGTGCCACTAGTAACTCTGAGTTAAAGTTGTGCAGTAGGGAGGCCTGAGTGTTTCGTCCTAGAGTACTCTGCCATTCAGGAAGTTTTCCCGAAATACTGAGAGTCATTAGGGTGAAGATGAGTAAAAGCAATCCTCCCGTGAGGGCTCCATTGCGGACACGACGCCAAGGGCTTAACTCAAATGCGGCCACGAACACCGAATGAAATAGTTGCACAGTACTCAGAATGAGCGCTAAAAGGAATGAGAATGACAACAAATTTCCTACTGTTGAAAGCAAATTTGAGGCGTCAGTAGTGAATGGCTTCTCTTTAAGATATGCCATAAAAATTCCAACTATTGCACCGATGATACTTATATTGGTGATGTGTTTTCCGTACAGCGTTTTCAGGTAGCCAATGCTTCTCGGGAAAAACCATTTCATTCCCGAGGCTACAAAAATACAAGCGTTTATGAGTGCGCAAACTTTCCAGAGATGAACTGCTCTATTTATGTCTGCGACATTCTCGATTAGAGAAACTTGGCGGCGCAATGCGGCGGCTTCCAAGGCGTTTCTGCGTTCGGTTATCTCGGAAATGAGAGTGATTGAGTCGTCTTTTTCGAGTAGCGTGGCAACTATCTTTGATAATGGAAAATCATCCTCATCGAAGGGGGGTTCGTCATTCGATTTACCTGCAGTCATCTCATTTAGGGCTGCTTCTTCTGATGGAGAGAAAGTGTTGCGCACCCGCTTTCTGCGCTCCACTTCGGCTGCGGCTGCATCATTAAGAGATTTTTGCCATGTTGGTGGCCACATTGATGACGCTCCGACGAGCGCTATAAGAATCAGTACCGAAAACGTGATCGAGTAAATGATCCATTGATACTGCCAAAGGTATTTCATGGACCTAGTATAGTTGGTTTCTGTTGCGTTTTGCGACGGTTCGGTCGCTGACTTTGTTGATAGTTTGATATATGCAAACTAAATCTTGTTCCGTCAGGACCGAGATGGAGGCACTCGCCGTCCCGCAGAATGTCCTCACTCGAGCCTGGAATCCCTACTCCGTCGTTCCCAGCCCCTGGAACCTCTCGACGTAGGCGGCTAGGGCGGCTTGGACGCGGCGCTTCTTCTCGTCGTGGCTGTCGCTGGCCGAGCTGCGGAATCTGGGGGTGGGCGGCAGGATCCTTGTGATCGCAGTCCCCTCAGTGGGCACGTACCCGTTCCGCATGGCGGCCTCCACCAGTGCCTTCGCCGGCCCTTCGCGCAGCTTCTCATCTCGGATGATCGCCGCCAGCTCCTCGCTGCGCCGCTGCTCGATGAATGCCCGCCACTGTTCATCCACGTCCCCGAAGGCTGACACCGCGTGCACGAACTCCTCAATGAGGTCCCGCTTGTTGTGCAGGCTGGGACTGGACATCACAGCCCGGCGGATCTCCACCGGGATCTCCTTGTCCTCGCCGTCGCCCGCCTCCTCGCGGTGCTTCTCCACCAGCATGAGGACGTAGTCGACTCCCACCTCCACCTGCTTGACCAGCTCGATCTCGAAGACGAGATCGTCGTTGACGACCTCCTTCTCCACATCGGCCGCCCGCCGCATCTCGGTGTACAGATCCACGTACACGCTGCGGTAGTCCTGGAACTCGGCCTCGCCGATGACGTCGTCGTCTCCGAAGTCGTCAAAGCTCGCCAGGATGTTGCGCAGCCGCAGGATCCTGCCGAACTGCCGGATGAACTCCTTCTGCTCGGCCTCCGAAGCGATCATCTGACCCGGCTCGAACTTGGCCCGCAGTTCGCCAATCTTCTCCAGGTAGTCCTCCAAGTACTCCTTGTACGGCTTGAGGAGCACCAGCCCGCCGGCGGCCTCGTTGCCGAACAGGGCGATGGCCTCATCGGTCTCCTCCTGCAGGTCCCGGAAGCAGACCACGTTGCCGTAGGTCTTGACTGAGTTGAGGATCCGGTTCGTGCGCGAGAACGCCTGGATGAGCCCGTGCGTGCGCAGCGACTTGTCCACCCACAGAGTGTTGAGGGTCTTTGAGTCGAACCCGGTGAGGAACATGTTGACCACGATGACCAGGTCGATGGTCCGCTCCGCCAGTCGCCGGGAGATGTCCTCGTAGTAGCCCTCGAAGCCCTGCGCGCTCGTGTCGTAGGCGGTGCCGAACTGCGCGTTGTAGTCGCGGATCGCCTCATCGAGGAAGGCACGGTCGTCGGCGGTCAGCTGCGAGGGGTCTACGGCCTCATCGGCCAGCGTCTCCCCGGGCGCATCGGCGTTGGGTGCGTAGGAGTAGACGATGCCGACGCTCAGGCGCCGGTCCGGGACCAGTCCCTCCTGCTGTCGCTTGAACTCCATGTAGTAGGCGCGCGCCGCTCGGATCGACGCCGTCGCGAACAGCGAGTTGAAGCCCAGCACCCGCTTCTGCCCCAGCGTGTAGGAGGAGTTGCGTCGTGTCTTCTGGTCGAAGTGCTCACGGATGTAGCCCACCACCTGGGCCAGCCGCTCGGGCGCCAGTAGCGCCCGCTCGGTGTCGATGCCACCGATCTCGGCGTCGCGCACGGCGTCGGGCATCTTGATCGTGTCGATGTAGTCGATGCGGAATGGCAGCACGTTCTTGTCCCGGATCGCGTCCACGATCGTGTACGTGTGTAGCTGGTCGCCGAAGCAGGGGGTCGGCAAAGTTGGTTTAGGGGGTTGGTTGGGTGAGTAGTTTGATGGCTTGTTTGGGTTGTCGTGACAGGGATCTGGTGGTGCTGGCGATGGAGGTGCTGGCGCCGTGGAAGAGGCGGATGAGGCTGATGGCCAGGTTGCGCAGGGTGGCCATGATCTCGGGGCCGTTGCCGGTGCGTAGCTGGTGGTGGTCCTCGTCGAAGATGACGTCTCTGACCGACGTGGAGACGGTTCTCGATTCCCCAGTGCCCTTGGATCCAGGCCGCGACGACCTCGGGCTGGGCATCGGTCATAGGGAGGGAGCAGATCAGGTAGACCACCTCGACGCGCTTGCGGCCTTTGACGGTTCGGGTGCGTCGGAGCTGGACCACCTGCGCAGCCCCGGGGAAGTCCACCCAGGCGGGAGCCTCAATCGCCTTGGCAGTGCGCCGCACCCGCCGCCCGTGACCGGCATCGACGCTTGAGACGGACGGGACACTCTTCCAGGGCAGGGCCTTGAGCGTCTTGCGAAGGGTCTTCTGGTTGC
>NZ_KV811030.1:0-351 GCF_001812965.1 Actinomyces sp. HMSC075C01 | reverse complement strand
AAAGTGGCTGGCCGTCTGCTCGGCCGCTCCACCCGCTCTTTGGTACCGCAGGGGCTGCACGGGCTTCCGGGGCCCGGGTGGGAGCAACGGTCACGTTCGGCCACACCCAACTCCAGAGCGGCCGCCCGACCGCCTGACTGCTCCAGCCCTCCCCTCGGAGCCACCTGCTCCGCAGGCTCGCCGGAGTCAATGAGAACCAGCCTGCCGCGACGCCTGTGCACGACAGGGCCCCGCTCCGACACGGCAACCTGGCCAGAGCCGGATACCGGCTCCCGGGCACCCACAGGCTCGGGGGATCGTAGGGACGCACTCATCACGGAAGCCTCCTCGCCACCGAAACAACTCCATACC
>NZ_KV811029.1:0-44362 GCF_001812965.1 Actinomyces sp. HMSC075C01 | reverse complement strand
TCCCGACCCTCGTGGAGTAGACCGACTCGGGCCGACTCGGGGTGGAGCCGGCGTCGGACCATGGCCTCCGGGCCCCTGCGCAGACGGCGGTCAGGGAGCGGTGCAGGAGGGCCTGTGATGGAGGCGCCGGGCTGTGTCACCGAGGACCTCGGACTCGCTCCTGCGCGGCCCGGTGTCCACAGCGCTGACATGAACCAGCCTGCCGTCAATGTTTCCAGCGGAGATCGTTGGAATACTGCGGTTCTTCCTCGGTGCGCAGCACCGATGCAGGGTTGATGTCAGCACCATGGACACCAGCGACCCGTCAGGCCTCTTCCCTCCGTGCATCGTCACCTCCAGGACCACCAGCACGCCCCGGGTTCCCGCCCGAGCGAGTGCCTCAGAAGCGAGGAGACAGCACAGTGGGGATCGGGGACGTACATGTGCGTCGAGGACTGCGATGTCCTGCAGGTGACTGAGGTCCGTCCCCAGTGGTTTGGGGGAGAACGCAGTCGCCGCGCCGAAAGTACGTCCCCGACGTCGGCAACGGTGTCGGTCGGGGGAACGGGGCCGGACAGAGACGTGCAGGCGCTGTTGTGGCTGGCTGCGCAGGGGCTGTGAGGAGCGGGCGCAAGGCGGCCCGGCAGCCGCTCAGAGGATGGTGCCCGCTGAGGGACTCAGGTCACGCGGTGGACACGGGTGGGGCAGTATGCGCGACTGTGGTGGGAATCGCAAGGATCCGGTGAGGATCGGCGTGGAGTCCTTGACGTGGGCCGTGTACGCTAGCGCTTTGCGTGCATTGTGTGTATTGGTGCGAGGAGTATCTGCCCTCCGCGCGGGCCCCGACCCGTCGGAACCCTGGCGGGCGTGAGCCCGGCAACGCAGATTCTACTCAACCCAGTGCTCGCGGTGTGCGTTGTGTGATCCCCGATCTGAGGGAAGGATCCCCCTTTGGCTGCCTCGCGCACCTCCGCACCCACTGCTGCTGACATCGCCGCCCGTACCGCGTCGCGTCGTATCAACTTTGCCAAGATCGCCGAGCCCATGCAGGCTCCGAATCTGCTTGCCCTTCAGACCGAGAGCTTCGACTGGCTCGTCGGTAACGAGAGGTGGCGCGAGCGGATGACTGCCGCCAACAAGGCGCACCCGGGCTCCCTGCCCGAGACCTCCGGTCTGGAGGAGATCTTCGACGAGATCTCCCCGATCGAGGACTTCGGCGAGACCATGGCCCTGTCCTTCCACGACCACCGCTTCGAGGAACCGAAGTACACGGCGGAGGAGTGCCAGGAGAAGGACCTCACCTACTCCGCCCCGCTCTACGTGGTGGCGGACTTCGAGAACTTCTCCACCGGTGAGATCAAGTCCCAGACGGTCTTCATGGGCGACTTCCCGCTCATGACCGACAAGGGCACCTTCATCGTCAACGGCTCCGAGCGCGTCGTCGTCTCCCAGCTGGTGCGCTCGCCGGGCGTGTACTTCGAGCGCACCACCGAGAAGGCCACGGACAAGTACGTCTACAACGTCAAGTTCATCCCCTCGCGCGGTGCCTGGCTCGAGTTCGAGATCGACAAGTCCGACCGCGTCGCGGTGCGCATCGACCGCAAGCGCAAGCAGGACGTCACCGTCTTCCTGCTGGCCCTGGGCATGGACGAGTCGGAGATCCGCAAGGAGTTCGCCGACTACCCGGCCCTGACCTCCGCCCTGGACGAGGACCGCAAGATCACCACCCAGGACGAGGCGCTCCTGGACATCTACAAGAAGATCCGCCCCGGTGAGCCGCCGAGCGTCGAGGCCGGCCGCACCCTGCTGGAGAACTTCTACTTCAACCCCAAGCGCTACGACCTGGCCAAGGTCGGCCGCTACAAGATCAACAAGAAGCTGGGCCTGGCCTCGGACCTGACCGAGTCCACCCTGCGCATCGAGGACATCGTCGCGGCCCTGCGCTACCTGCTGGCCCTGCACTCCGGCGCCGAGACCGTCGAGGGCGTGCGTGACGGCGAGATCACCGAGATCGCCGTCGAGTACGATGACATCGACCACCTGGGCAACCGCCGCATCCGCGCGGTGGGCGAGCTCATCCAGGCGCAGGTGCGCACCGGTATGAGCCGTATGGAGCGTCAGGTGCGCGAGCGCATGACCACCCAGGACGTCGAGGCCATCACGCCGAACACGCTCATCAACATCCGGCCCGTGACGGCCGCGATCAAGGAGTTCTTCGGCACCTCTCAGCTCAGCCAGTTCATGGACCAGAACAACCCGCTGGCGGGTCTGACCCACAAGCGCCGCCTGAGCGCCCTGGGCCCCGGCGGTCTGTCCCGTGAGCGCGCCTCCATGGAGGTCCGTGACGTCCACACCTCGCACTACGGGCGCATGTGCCCCATCGAGTCCCCCGAGGGTCCCAACATCGGCCTCATCGGCTCGCTGGCGACCTTCGGGCGCATCAACCCCTTCGGCTTCGTCGAGACCCCCTACCGCGTCGTCGTCGACGGCCAGGTCACCGACGAGACCCACTACCTGACGGCCGACGACGAGGACCGCCACGTCATCGCCCAGGCCAACGTCACCCTCACCGAGGACGGTCACTTCGCCGAGGACCACGTCCTGTGCCGCGTCACCGGCGGCGAGCCGGCCCTCGTGCCCTCCTCCCAGGTGGACCTCATGGATGTCTCCCCGCGCCAGATGGTGTCGGTGGGTACCTCCCTCATCCCCTTCCTCGAGCACGACGACGCCAACCGCGCCCTCATGGGCGCCAACATGCAGCGCCAGGCCGTGCCGCTCATCCGCCCCGACGCCCCGCTGGTGGGCACGGGCATGGAGCGGCGCACCGCCGTCGACGCCGGTGACGTCCTCGTGGCCGACAAGGCCGGTGTCGTCACCGAGGTCTGCGCGGACTTCGTGCGCGTGGCCAACGACGACGGCACCGAGATCGTCTACAAGGTCGCCAAGTTCCGCCGCTCCAACCAGGGCAACTGCTACAACCAGCGGGTCGTGGCCACCGAGGGCGAGCGCGTCGAGGTCGGCACGGTCCTGGCCGACGGCCCCGCCACCAACGAGGGCGACCTGGCCCTGGGCCAGAACCTCCTGGTCGCCTTCATGACCTGGGAGGGCCTCAACTACGAGGACGCCATCATCGTCTCCCAGCGCGTGGTCGCCGAGGACATGCTCACCTCGATCCACATCGAGGAGCACGAGGTCGACGCCCGCGACACCAAGCTGGGCGCCGAGGAGATCACCCGCGACATCCCCAACGTCAGCGAGGAGACCCTGGCCAACCTCGACGAGCGCGGCATCATCCGCATCGGCGCCGAGGTCCGCAGCGGTGACATCCTCGTGGGCAAGGTGACCCCCAAGGGGGAGACCGAGCTGACCAGCGAGGAGCGCCTCCTGCGCGCCATCTTCGGTGAGAAGGCCCGCGAGGTGCGCGACACCTCCCTGCGCGTGCCCCACGGCGAGTACGGCATCGTCACCGGTGTGCGAGAGATCGACGCCGCCTCCGACGACGCCGAGCTGCCCGCGGGCGTCAACCGCATGGTGCGCGTCTACATCGCCCAGCGCCGCAAGATCACCGTCGGTGACAAGCTCTCCGGCCGCCACGGCAACAAGGGCGTCATCTCCAAGATCCTGCCCGTGGAGGACATGCCTTTCCTGGCCGACGGCACCCCGGTCGACGTCATCCTCAACCCGCTGGGCGTGCCCAGCCGTATGAACGTCGGACAGGTCCTCGAGCTGCACCTGGGATGGGTCGCCTCCCGCGGCTGGGACGCCACCGCCGCGCGCGAGGCCGGCGAGGCCTGGACCGCCAACCTGCCCGAGAACGGCATCAAGGCCGAGCCGCGCACGCCCGTGGCCACGCCCGTCTTCGACGGTGTGCGGGACAACGAGCTCATGGGGCTGCTGGGCTCCACGCTGCCGACCTCCGACGGCCTGCAGCTGGTCGAGCCCAACGGCAAGGCCCGTCTGTTCGACGGCCGCTCCGGTGAGCCCTTCCCGTACCCCATCTCGGTGGGCTACATGTACATCCTCAAGCTCCACCACCTCGTGGACGACAAGATCCACGCCCGCTCCACGGGTCCGTACTCCATGATCACCCAGCAGCCGCTGGGTGGTAAGGCCCAGTTCGGTGGTCAGCGCTTCGGTGAGATGGAGGTGTGGGCCATGGAGGCGTACGGCGCCGCCCACGCCCTCCAGGAGCTCCTCACCGTCAAGTCCGACGACGTCAACGGCCGTGTCAAGGTCTACGAGGCCATCGTCAAGGGCGAGGACATCCCCGAGCCCGGCATCCCCGAGTCCTTCAAGGTGCTCATGAAGGAGATGCAGTCGCTGTGCCTGAACGTCGAGGCCCTGGACGCCGAGGGCGTCGCCATCGCCCTGGACGACACCGACGACGACGGCTCGCGCGCCGCCGACGAGCTCGGCTTCGACCTGGGCCGGCGTCCGGGCGGGGCCATGGCCTCCACGGTTGACGAGATCTGAGTGGCCACCGCCTGGTGACGACTTCGTGACAACTTCATCGAGCCCCGGTTGAGGGCGGGCGGCCAGCCCGCCGCCCGCCCTCCCACCAGGCTCGCAGGCGCCGTCGGAGTCATGGAACAACGACGACGGAACGCCCCCCAGACCACCACCTGATGAGATTTCACCATCGGAAGTAGGAACTGTGCTCGACGCCAACGTGTTCGACAGGATCCAGCTCGGCCTCGCCACCGCGGAGGACATTCGCTCGTGGTCCCACGGCGAGGTCAAGAAGCCCGAGACCATCAACTACCGCACCCTCAAGCCCGAGAAGGACGGTCTGTTCTGCGAGAAGATCTTCGGCCCCACCCGGGACTGGGAGTGCGCCTGCGGCAAGTACAAGCGCGTGCGCTACAAGGGGATCGTCTGCGAGCGCTGCGGAGTCGAGGTCACTCGCTCCAAGGTGCGTCGCGAGCGCATGGCCCACATCAAGCTCGCCGCGCCGGTCACCCACATCTGGTACTTCAAGGGCGTCCCCTCGCGCCTGGGCTACCTGCTCAACCTCGCGCCCAAGGACCTGGAGAAGGTCATCTACTTCGCGGCCTACATGGTCACCGAGGTGGACGAGGAGGGCCGTCACGACGACCTGCCCTCGCTGCGCAACGAGCTGGAGGTCAAGAAGAAGCACCTCGAGGAGTCCGGCCAGGCCGAGGTCGAGGCGCGCCAGCAGCGCCTCGAGGAGGACCTCGCCCAGCTCGAGTCCGAGGGCGCCGAGGCCTCCCAGCGCGACAAGCTCCGCAAGACCGCCGAGCGCGAGATCACGGCCATGCGCCGCCGCAACCAGCGTGCCCTGGAGCACATGGACAAGGTGTGGGACCGCTTCGTGAGCCTCAAGGTCGGTGACCTGGAGGGTGACGAGGTCCTCTACCGCGACATGGTCGCCGACTACGGCATCTACTTCAAGGGCTCCATGGGCGCCGAGGCCATCCAGGCCCGCCTGCGCAGCTTCGACCTCGAGGTCGAGGCCTCCGCCCTGGCCGAGATCGTCGAGAACGGCACCGGCCAGCGCAAGACCCGCGCCATCAAGCGCCTCAAGGTCGTCAACGCCTTCCGCATGACCGGCACCGCCCCGGAGTCGATGGTCCTGGACAACATCCCGGTCATCCCGCCGGACCTGCGCCCCATGGTCCAGCTCGACGGTGGCCGCTTCGCCACGAGTGACCTCAACGACCTCTACCGCCGGGTCATCAACCGCAACAACCGCCTCAAGCGGCTCATGGACCTGGGCGCCCCGACGATCATCGTCAACAACGAGAAGCGCATGCTTCAGGACGCCGTCGACGCCCTGTTCGACAACGGTCGCCGTGGCCGCCCGGTCACCGGCGTGGGCAACCGCCCGCTGAAGTCCCTGTCCGACATGCTCAAGGGCAAGCAGGGCCGCTTCCGTCAGAACCTCCTGGGCAAGCGCGTGGACTACTCCGGCCGTAGCGTCATCGTCGTCGGCCCCCAGCTCAAGCTCCACCAGTGCGGTCTGCCCAGCCAGATGGCCCTGGAGCTGTTCAAGCCCTTCGTCATGAAGCGGCTCGTCGAGCTCAAGGAGGCCCAGAACGTCAAGGCCGCCAAGCGCATGGTCGAGCGCGCCAACCCCAAGGTCTGGGACGTCCTGGCCGAGGTCATCCGCGAGCACCCCGTGCTGCTCAACCGCGCCCCCACCCTGCACCGCCTGGGCATCCAGGCCTTCGAGCCCCAGCTCATCGAGGGCAAGGCCATCCAGCTGCACCCGCTCGTGTGCGGCGCCTTCAACGCTGACTTCGACGGCGACCAGATGGCCGTCCACCTGCCGCTGGGCGCCGAGGCGCAGGCCGAGGCCCGCATCCTCATGCTGTCCTCGAACAACATCCTCAAGCCCTCCGACGGGCGCCCCGTGACCATGCCCAGCCAGGACATGATCATCGGCACCTACTACCTCACCTCCGACCCCGACCCGGCGGTCGAGGTCGAGCGCGACGCCGAGGGCAACGAGGTCGTTCCGGCCTTCTCCTCCTTCGCGGAGGCGGTCATGGCCTACGACTTCGGCAAGCTCCACGTCAACGCCGCCTGCGACATCCGCTTCGAGGAGGGCATTGCCGCGCCCGAGGGCTGGCAGCCGCCCGAGGGCTGGAGCGAGGGCGACCCGATCACCCTGCGCACCTCGCTGGGCCGGGCCCTGTTCAACACCTCGCTGCCCGAGACCTTCCCCTACGTCAACTACGTCGTGGACAAGAAGCAGCTGGGCAACATCGTCAACGCCCTGGCGGAGAACTACTCGCGCGTCGAGGTCGCCGCCTCCCTGGACGCCCTCAAGGCCAACGGCTTCTACTGGTCCACCTGGTCCGGCATCACCGTCGCCTTCGCCGACGTCGTCTCCCCGGAGGCCAAGCAGGAGATCCTCGTGCGCTACGAGAACGAGGCCGCCGAGATCGAGGAGCAGTTCGAGCTCGGTGCCCTCACCGAGGACGACCGCTACGCCTCGCTCATCGACATCTGGACCAAGGCCACCGCCGAGGTCGCCGAGGCGATGCGCGAGAACTTCCCGCAGCGCAACACCGTCTACCAGATGGTGGTCTCCGGGGCCCGAGGCAACTGGGACCAGATCCGCCAGCTCGCCGGTATGCGCGGACTGGTGGCCGACCCCAAGCAGCGCCTCATCGAGCGCCCGATCAAGTCCAACTACCGCGAGGGCCTGAGCGTCTTGGAGTACTTCATCGCCACCCACGGCGCCCGTAAGGGCCTGGCGGACACGGCGCTGCGTACCGCCGACTCCGGCTACCTCACGCGACGTCTGGTCGACGTCTCCCAGGACGTCATCGTCCGCGAGGAGGACTGCGGCACCCGCAAGGGCCTGACCAAGCGGATCTTCTCCTGGATCGACGCCGGCGACGAGCGCATCAAGGAGCCCTCGGAGATCCTGGGCACCACCGTGTTCGGCACCACCCTGGCGCGCGACGCCATCGACGCCGAGGGCAACCTCATCATCGAGGCCGGCGCCGACCTGGGCGACGCCGAGATCCAGGCCGCCATCGACGCGGGCATCGAGGAGATCACGGTGCGCTCCGTGCTCACCTGCGACTCCAACGTCGGCACCTGCGCCGCCTGCTACGGCCGCTCGCTGGCCACCGGCAAGCGCGTCGACATCGGTGAGGCCGTCGGCATCATCGCCGCCCAGTCCATCGGTGAGCCCGGCACGCAGCTGACCATGCGTACCTTCCACACCGGTGGTGCGGCCGGCGCCGCCGACATCACCCAGGGTCTGCCCCGTGTGCAGGAGCTCTTCGAGGCCCGCACCCCCAAGGGCGAGGCCGCCGTGGCCGAGGCCGCCGGCACCCTCAAGATCGAGGACGACGCCGACGGCAAGCGCCTGGTCATCACCCGCGACGACGGCGAGGAGGACGTCATCGTCCCGGTCTCGCGCCGTCAGCGCCTGCTGGTGGGCGACGGCGACCACGTCGAGCCCGGCCAGGCCCTCACCGAGGGGCCGGTCGACCCCAAGAAGGTCCTGCGCCTGCGCTCGGTGGCCGCCACCCAGCGCCACCTCGTCGAGGAGGTCCAGGAGGTCTACCGCTCCCAGGGCGTGGACATCCACTCCAAGCACATCGAGGTCATCGTGCGCCAGATGCTGCGCCGCGTGACCGTGCTGGACTCCGGGGACACCCGCCTCCTCCAGGGCGACCTCGTGGACGTCATGCACTACCGCGCCGAGAACCGCCGGGTCATGGCCGAGGGTGGCAAGACCGCCACCGGCCGTACCGAGCTCATGGGAATCACCAAGGCCTCGCTGGCCACGGACTCCTGGCTGAGCGCCGCCTCCTTCCAGGAGACCACGCGCGTGCTCACCGAGGCCGCCATGAACGGCAAGTCCGACCCGCTGCTGGGCCTCAAGGAGAACGTCATCCTCGGTAAGCTCATCCCCGCCGGTACGGGCCTGGCCCGCTACTCGGACATCGAGGTCGAGCCCACCGAGGAGGTCAAGGCCGAGGTCTTCTCCCGCGTGGACCTGGGAGACGGCGTCTTCGGCGAGTCCGTCGCCCTGGACGACTTCCACTTCGGCGGGGACCTGCGTGCGGACTTCTCCGACGACTTCCGCACCGGCTTCTCCAGCAGCGAGGACGTCGAGTTCTGACCGAGCCCCCACCGGGTCCACGGGACCTGAGGCTCGCATAGCGTTCGGCCCGCTCCCCAGCAGGGGAGCGGGCCGAACGCCGTCAGAGACCGGGCGTGGAGGAGCCTGGCTCGGAGGAGTGGGGCTCAGGCACTGAGCATGGTCTCGCGGACACGGCTGACCCAGGCGAGCTTGTCCTCCAGGGAGGCGCTCGCCGGAGTGTTGATCTTGAGGCCCTCGTAGACCTGGGCACCGTCAGCGGCCCGCATCGTGGCGGCCACCCGCTCCGGGGTGAGCCAGCTGGTGGGCTCGTGCTCGGCCAGCGGCAGGTGGGCGTCGGCCCACGCCCAGGCCCACTGCGTCTCCTCCGGACCGGCGCCCGAGATCATGACGCCGCCCAGCAGGCCCGCCTCCACGAGCCGGCTTACGTGGCTCTCCGGGGTGGACGGGTCATGGGTCTCGATGACGGAGCGCCCCCAGTTGACGGTGATGAGAGCCGCGGTATCCCGGCAGGCGGCGATCTCCTGGGCCAGCGGCAGGAAGGCCTTCTCCGAGGGGCCCACGCCGCCCTCGGCGTCGCAGTGCTCCACGATCATCCCCAGGCCGCGGGAGGCGAAGTCCTCGCTCAGCTCGCTCAAGGAGGCGTGGAAGGCCTCGGGGGTGGCCTGGTGGTGCGGCGCCGAGTGCAGCTCCACCCGGGTGACGAGCTGCTCGCCCGCAGCCTCGTGCAGGCGGTCGACTGCCTCCAGCAGCGAGCGGGTGTAGGCCAGCGCCTGAGCACGTCCGTCGTCGTCGGGGGAGGCCAGTCCGAAGACGGGATCGGCCCCGGCGCGCCCCATGGTTCCCGGGATCGCCGTGACGACGCACTGGTCGAAGCGCCCGGCCAGCTGCTCGGCCAGCCACGGCTCGGGTGCGTCCAGGGCCTCCCGGAAGGGCAGCTCGATACCGTCGACCCAACCGAGGTCGGCCAGCGCGGCGTACAGGGCGGCGGCCCCGCGGCGGTCCTCGTCGTCGGGCGGAAGCATGGGGTAAGCGCCGACGACGAACGGCACGGTGCGGGACTGGGCGGGTGCCTCAGTCCGATTCTCTGAGGTGGCGGACATGTGGTCTCCTTGAGGTTCAGGGATCGTGCTACAGTGCGCGATACGTCAGACATCATATGACTGGATGTGCAGTGGCGCACCGTTGCACACGGCACTGCCAGTCGTTCAACGCCGGTGGAGCGCTGATGCCGGCACGAAGGACCTCCCCATGCTCTTCGACCTCATTGGAACCGAGACCTCCCCCCTGAGCCTCAGCGAGCAGGACGTCGCTGCCCTGGCCGCCTGCGGGCGCGGCACGATTCTTCTCGACGTCGCCGCCCGCGCCGACGCCACCCTCATCGCGTTCACCGGCACCAACGGGCGGATCACGCTGTCGCTTCGCGCAGGCCGCCTCGACGGCGAGCAGGTCCTCGGCGCGGTCGGCCTTCTGGAGGGGCCCTCCGGAGCCGGGAGTGAGGGCGGTATCCAGCGGCGGGTCCTCGACGCCGAGGACGCCCTGGGCCTGGACGACGGCCGCCCCCACACGATCGCGATCACCGTCAACGAGACCGGCACCCACCTGTACGCCGATGGCTACGAGTGCTTCTCCACGACGCTGACCGCTTTCCTCGCCCAGATCGGGCTGACCGACGTGCGCATCGACCCCGACGGGATCGCCACGGTCACCCGCCTGGCCGCCTGGGCCGAGCCGCTCAGCGACCGCGCCGTCATGGCCCAGTCCCTGGCAGCCACCCCACTGGTCCAGTTCGCGGCCAATGAGCTCTCCGCCCGCGACGCCCGCCGCACCGGCGCCCTGACCACCGGTTCCATCCGGGCGCTGCTGCGCACCCGGGGCCGCGGCCAGGGCGGCACCATCATCGCCGCGAGCGGCCAGGGCGGCACTTTGCACCTCGACATCGACGCGGGAGGTCTGAGCTACCGGGTGCTCCCCGGTGAGGACTCGTCGGAGACCGAGCCCCTCATCGAGGCGCGAGCCCCGGGCCACTGGGACGACGGGACCTGGCACGACGTCGTGGTCACCTCGGGGCGCGGTGCGGTGGAGATCCACGTCGATGGCTACCAGGTGGCCATGGTCCCCGGCGGCGCCTTCCTGGCCGACATCGCGCCGGTGACGCGCGTCGTGGTGGGGGCCGACCTGGACGGCAGGCGCCTCTTCGGCGAGGCGCAGTCCGCCATGATCTACGACGCCGCCCTCACCGACGCCCAGGTCAAGCGCCTGGTCGGGGCTGCCCCGCTGCCCACGCGCGCCCTGTTCGATACCGGCTACCACGGCGCCCGGTCCTACCGGATCCCCTCCCTGCTCACCCTGGACAGCGGCGTCATCCTGGCCGGCGCCGACCAGCGCGTCTCCATCCCCAACGACGCCCCCAACGACATCAACCTCGTCATGCGCCGCAGCCTGGACGGTGGGGCCACCTGGGAGGAGATGCGCACCCTGCTCAGCCTCCCGGGCACCGGGGCACTGGGGGCCAGCCTCATCGACTCCGTCCTGGTCCAGGACCGCTCCACCGGACGCGTCATCTGCCTGGTCGACCAGTTCCCCGGCGGCATCGGCCAGCCCAACGCGGCCGTCGGCACCGGCTTCGACGAGCAGGGGCGCCGCGTGCTGCACAACCGCGCCGGCGAGCGCTTCGCCGTCGAGCCCGACGGCAGCGTTGTCACGGAGACCGGCGAGGCCACCGACTATCGCATCGTCCTCAGCGGCGACGATGCTGCTGGGGTGCGCGCCGGTGACGTGCTCCTGGGCGGCCGGGCGGTCGGCAGCATCTACCTCGCCCACGAGCAGGCCCCCGAGGACTGCCTCTTCCAGCACCGCGGCTCCCACCTGCTCATGCTCACCTCCGATGACGACGGCGCCACCTGGTCCGAGCCGATCGACATCACCGCCCAGGTCAAGGCCGACTGGATGTGCTTCCTGGGCACCGGCCCCGGCAACGCCATCCAGTTGACCGCGTCGGAGCACGCCGGACGCATCCTCGCCCCCGTCTACTACAGCCACGAGGCCGGCGGCACCAGCTACCTGTCCTGCGCCGCCATCTACTCCGACGACGGCGGAACCACCTGGACCCTGGGCACCTCACCCAACGACGGACGCGAGGTGCTGGGCGCCGTCGTCCACTCCCGGGACCTGGTCGACGAGCGGGCCAGCCTGTACGAGTCCGTCCTCGTTGAAGGAACCGACGGCGCCGTGCACGTGTGGGCTCGTAACCAGCACCCCTCGGGGAGGGTCGCCCACGCCGTCTCCCACGACGGGGGCGTCACCTGGGGCGAGATCGACTACGACGAGCAGCTCCCCGAGATCTTCTCCCAGCCCAACGCCATCGCCGTCACCGGCCTGGAGCGCTCAGCGGTCGCGGAGGACACTGAGGGCGTCACTGACGGCGCCACGGGGGAGGGTGGCCGGGGGATCGTCTTCGCCAACGCCTCCCGGATGCTGCCCTTCCGCGGCTGTGGCGTCCTGCGCCTGAGCTATGACGACGGTGCCACCTGGCCCCACAACCGGGTCATCAACCCGCGCCACTATGTCTACCAGTGCATGGCCCAGCTGCCCAGCGGTGACATCGCCCTGCTGTGGGAGCGCGAGTGGCAGGGGCTGTTCCTGACCACCGTGCCGCTGGCCTGGCTGACGAGCTCGCGCTCGACCATCAGCTGAGCCCGCCCAGCCCCGCCGGCCCCGGTGCCCGCGGTGCACGGGGCGGGGAGGAGTGGGGGAGAATCGCCCCATGACGAGTCCCTCGCCCTCAGCCTCCACACCCCGCCTCGCCCCGCACGAGCTGCTGGGACTGACCAGCCCCGCCTACGGCGGCGACTACAACCCCGAGCAGTGGGATGAGGCCACCTTCGCCGAGGACCTCGAGCTCATGGCCGAGGCCGGCGTCAACCTGGTCTCCTTAGGCATCTTCTCCTGGGCGCGCCTCGAGCCGCGCGAGGGCGTCTACGAGCTCGACTGGCTGGTGGAGATCGTCGACCGTCTCCACGAGGCCGGTATCGCCGTCGACCTGGCCACCGCCACCGCCTCCCCGCCCGCCTGGATGGCCACCGACCACCCCGAGTCCCTGCCGATGAACGCCGACGGCGTGCGCCTGGGCCTGGGCTCGCGCCAGCAGTACTGCCTCAGCTCCACCGTCTACCGGGAGCGCTCCGCCGCCCTGGCCGCGGCGCTGGCCGACCGCCTGGGCGACCACCCGGGCGTCGTCATGTGGCACATCGGCAACGAGTACGGCTGCCACACCGCCGAGTGCTTCTGCCCCGCCTGCGCCCAGGCCTTCCGGGCCTGGCTGGGTGAGCGCTACGGCGACGTCGAGCGCCTCAACGCCGCCTGGGCCACCGACTTCTGGTCCCAGCGCTATACGAGCCTGGAGCAGGTCACCCCGCCCGGTGCCATGCCCACCTTCCCCAACCCCGCCCAGATGCTGGACTGGAGGCGCTTCAGCGACCACCAGCTGCGCAGCCTCATGGAGGCCGAGGCCCGCATCCTGCGGGAGCGCTCAACGCGGCCGGTGACCACCAACTTCATGGGCGACTTCCCGGCCACCGACTACTGGCGCTGGGCCGAGTCCCTCGACATCGTCTCCGACGACTCCTACCCCGACCCCGCCGACCCGGCCGCCGCCCACGAGGTCGCCTGGGCCGGTGACCTCATGCGGGGCCTGGCCGGAGGGCACCCCTGGATCCTCATGGAGCAGGCGCCCAGCGCCGTCCAGTGGCGCAGGCGCAACTCGCCCAAGCGCCCCGGCCAGCTCCTCCTGTGGTCCCTGGCCCGCGTGGCCCACGGCGCCGACGGCATCCTGCAGTTCCAGTGGCGACAGTCCCGCCAGGGCGCCGAGACCTTCCACTCCGGCATGGTCCCCCACGCCGGGCGCGACAGCCGCACCTGGGAGGAGACGGTGAGCACCGGGCAGGCGCTCACACGCCTCGGGCCGGTCCTGGGGGAACCGGTGTCGGCCGAGGCGGCCCTCGTCCTGGACTGGGAGAGCCAGTGGGCCCTGAGCACCGCCATCGGCCCGGTCGAGGTCGGCGAGCGCTTCGAGGCGGCCCGTGCCTGGCACCGCAGCCTGTGGGAGGCCGGGATCGCCACCGACATCGTCCCGGTGGGCCGGAGACTGGAGGGCTATCGCCTCATCATCGTTCCCGCCGTGTTCATCGACCGTCCCGAGCTCGCCGAGCACCTGGAGCAAGCGGTCGCCGCGGGCGTCCAGGTCGTGGTGACCGGCCCCACCGGGGTCGTCGACGCCAACGCCGGCGCTGTCCTAGGCGGCTACCTGGGCTCCCTGCGGCCGCTGCTGGGGGTGCGGGTCACCGATCACGCCGCCCTGACCGGCCCGGTCGGGCAGGCCGATCCCCGGAGCGCGCTCGTCAACCGCCTCAGCCGCGCCGTCGGGACACCCGCTGCAGAGACATGGACGGGACTGGAGGCCGTCAGCGAGCCCCTGCGCCGCGTCCTGGACCGGATGGGGACGCCCACCCCCGATCTGCGTTCCGGCGGCTGGGCCGAGGAGCTCCGTATCGACGAGGCGCCTGAGGAGGCGGCCGAGAATGCTCAGACCGGTCAGGGCCGCCAGGCGGTCGAGGTCGTCGCGGTCTTCGACGGCCGCGGCGGGGGAGCGGACCTGGCCAGGCGGCCCGCCATCACCCGGCGGGTGGCTGAGGGCGCAGGAGCGGGCTGGTACGTGGCCGCCGACCTCGACGCCCTCAGCCGGGCCGCCCTGCTGACACTGGTGTGCGCACACGCCCGGCTGCGCCCCGTGGTCACCGACCTGCCCGACGGCGTCGAGGCCCAGCGGCGCGGCAGCGTCCTCTTCCTGCTCAACCACTCCGACCGGGCCGCTGAGGTGACCGGAGTCGTGGGCACCGACCTGCTGACCGGTGGGTCCTGCACGGGCCACGTGATCCTGGCTCCACGCTCGGCGCTCGTGGTGCGTTAGAGCTTCCCCGACGCTGTTTCATGGGGAGGCCTTTCCATTCCTCGCAAGCCGAAGGAACGCCACACTCATGACGTCGGCGCCGTTCAGGTTCGACGTGTCCTCACCTCCGAAAGAGCGTCCCATGCCTGCTTCCTCCTCACCGTCGTCATCGCCTTTGCCTCTTGCAGGCTCTCAGGTCACTGGCTCGGAAGAAGAGGTGAGAGCCGCCCCTGACATGTCTGCGCGGCTCGCACCGGGAACAGCCGTCACCACGTCTCCTGAGCCCCGGCGTTCCCGGGCACTCTGGGCGGGTATCGTCATGGTGGCCCTGGCCTGTGCGCTTCTGGGGGTGGGCTCGTACGCCTTCCTCGCCTCGATCCGTGTATTCGACGTGATCTTCCAAGGGGCCGGGCTGATCAGCTGGCCGTCCGTCGCGGTGGTGGTGACCGGTGCCTCCCTGGCTTTCGTTGCTGTCGTCATCTCCATCGTCGCAATGGTCAGGACCCGCCCCAGGACCATGGCGGCTGTCCTGGTCCTAGCGTCACTGGTTCTCCCCGCCGCCGCGATGACGGCCGGCGGTCACTACGGCACCTCGGCGCTGAAGGACCACACGATGGATCAGGCTCTGAAGTACGCGGGGAGGGTGGAGCCCGAGCAGGTCGACACGGTGCTTGGCAAGGTCGAGGCCCTGGGCGTCCCGATTCCCTGGCGTGATGAGATCATCAAGACCGTTCGCTCAGCCAAGGACATCGTGTCATAACGATGCTGCCGTGCGAGGGGCGGTGGTCGTGAGGTTCTCGGAGGGCCTTGGGGTCCTCGTGCCCACGGCGTCGAGGCCCAGCGGCGTGGGGACGTTCTCTTCCTGCTCAACCACTCCGACCGGGCCGCTGAGGTGGCCGGAGTCGTGGTGCACCGCCCGCCGGGCGCTCAGACCTCCTTTTCGAGCACAACCCTGACGTGAGGCAGTAAGGGGATCGAAAGCGCCTGGTGGTGAGCTTTCAGCGGTGGTGCGGCGTCACGGGGTTGACTACAAGGTAGCTGCTCAACAGGACATCACACGAAGGTGGCGGCGTCTACACTGTCGCTATGACGATCCCCAACGGCATCCCTGAAGACTCGTCGCAGTACTACATGAACCAGCCGCCGACAACGCATCCCTATGCGTACACCGAAGGGGCGGTGTCATCCGCGCAGCCGGTCGGACGTCAGACGCTCCGCTCTCGCATGAACATGACACCGGAGATCTCCCACAGCATCATGAAGGATGCCATCATGATGATTCTGGGAGCGCTTGCCGGCATGGGAATTTTCTATGCTGTGACCAGGTCCTTTGATGAACTATCCGGCTATGCGATCTTCTTCGGCATGGGTGCTGGATTCCCCTTCGGATGGCGCGCACTGTCGTTCATGGATCCCATCATTAATTCACTGAGATTCTCTTTCAAGTCCAAGGGAAGGGTTGACATTCCGCTTATATTTTATTTGATGCTACTCTTTCCTTACTTTCTGTACATTGTGAAATTCGGTTTGGCTGTGATGGTTGGTATTCCTGCGCTGGTCTTCTCGGTTGCCAGGCATTTGTGGCACGTATTCTTGGATTAGTCGACAGGTGCGGCTGTGCCTGCGTGAAGGTCGCCGGCACGTCAAACGCGGCAGTACATTGTTGAGACGATGAAGCCCGTACTGATTGACGAGGGGCGCCGATACTGGGTGACTCTCGGAGCGTCATCGTTCGGTTGAGGTAACGATATGAGAGAGATTCCTGAAGCCGCTGAGGCTCGCGATCCAGAGACCTCTGCAGACAGGCTGGAGCAGCTGGCGGACCTGTATCCCGAGCTGTACGCCCTCATCGTCATGAACCCCTCGTGCCCCCCAGAGCTGCGCCAGTGGATCATCGAGGAGCGAGGATCCAAGGAGGCGGCGGAGGCATGGAGTCGCCACCAGGCCCGGCAGGCGGCCACCCAGACGATTCCGGTGCAGGCGCACCAGACCCAGCAGATGCCGCCGGTGCCGATGCAGGCCCCGCCTCAGGGAATGCAGCAAGCACCCGTGCGAGCAAATTCCCGCGCCAACTCGTCATGCGGGGCGATGGCGCTGGGTTGCCTCGTCATCTCAGTGGTCGTCATGGCGCTGATGTACGGCTGCATCCACGCCGTCGATAAGCTCGGCTCCTCGCATTCCGGGTCGGAGGCTAGTGCGACACCGGACAAGGCGAGCCCGGCGCCGGCGGGTTCGATCACCACGGATCTCTTTCAAACCCCCTCGAAGAACATCGTGTGCGAGGTTGTGGATGGTCAGCTAAACTGCTTCATCAATGAACGCTTCTATGCTGACAACGGCCAGCAGGACTGTGATGAAACCCTGTTCGCCCTGAGTGTCGGCAAGGCGGACGCTGCGTTGGCGTGCGGACTCATCTTGGATGGACATGAGGGTGAGAACATGCAAACCCTGGAGTATGGGACAACGAGCGAGAGCTCGGACGGGAACTACGCCTGCTCATCCAGTGAGGACGGAGTGAAGTGCTGGAATCAATGGACAGGAAAAGGATTCACCTTGAACAGGAACTCTTATGAGCTCTTCTGACGGCGAGGATCGGAATGCTGCTGGTGCAGCGAGGGCCGGCTGTGCTTCTTTCGCTGTCGAGAGGAGTTGAGGATGAGTTTCCCCTCGTTGTCTGAGCCGCCCGCCGATTCCTCCCTGAGTATGCTCCAGGGAAGTTCACCCGCTGAGTTTGAGCTGTCCTCGTCTGAGCCCTCGGTGAAGACAGCTCGGCGCAGCAGGGCGATGTCGGCCAGTATTGTCTTGACCGTCATCGGATGCTGCCTACTCGGGTGGGGTGTCTACGCACTCCTCACATCGATCCGCGTGTTCGCCATCGTGTTCGATGGCGCGACACTCGTCAGCTGGAAGGCGGTCATCGCCGTGATTGCGGGGGCTCTGCTGGCATTCGTCGCCGTCGTCATGGCGATCATCGCAATCGTGAGATCCAGGCCGAAGACGGTTGCCGCGATCGTCCTCCTGTGCGGTGTGGTCCTGCCCGCGATCGCGGCAGGCTCTGCCGGCTATGCGGGAGTTGAGGCGCTACGGAGGAACACCTTCATCGAGGCTCGCCACTATGCCGGTGACGTGCGCCCCGAGAGTGTCGATGCAGTCCTTGCCAAGGTGGAGTCGATGGGGATTCCTCTGTCCTGGCGCCACGATCTTGTCGAGCTGCTGCGCCAGGGCAAGGAAGGAGCTTCCTGATCGTGTTCAAGACGGTGAGAAGGGTCGCGGGACCACGAACGTGATGGTGTGGATCTGCTCCGGCGGTGTCCAGCAGACGAGAGGATGATGAACGATCATGGCGCAGATTCCGAAGGTTCCTAGCGCGGGCTCCTGGACGAAGCAGCCCTCCGCAGGGGACGTCAGCAGCACGGGGGGTTCGCCCTCAGGGGCAGGCGGGATGCAGGAGGCATCCGGCAGCCTCCGATCGAGTGACGCCGATACGAGGAGTGGTGTCGGGTTCGGTTCGGGGACCGATGGTTCGATCTGGCGTTCCGAAAGCTCCTCGATCCACGTGACCAAGGCCCCCGAAGGGCTCCTCTACGTCGCCTTGACAGCGGCCGTTGTCGCGATCGCCCTGTCCGCACTATGTGAGTCCGTGGTTGTGGCGGGCATCGGCTGGGTGCTTGCGGTACTGGTGGGACTGGGGGCCGCTACGGTCTTTGTGGTTCAGAACGCCAAGCGCCAGACAAGCCCATGGTATCTCTATTCTTCGCGCCCCCAGCTCCTGTACCGACTGTCGGTGCTGCTATGCTTCCTGGCCATTGCGGCCACCTCTGTCAGAATCGCTTTGTTCGTGGGTAGGATGTGAGTGGCATATGAACCCGCGTCACAGTTGCTGTGAACTGATCCATCGAATGAGGCGGTTGGCCGTCAACGTCCTGGCAGTTCTGGGCGTCACGATCCTCCTGCTCGCAGGGGGCACTCTGTCTCCTGCTCCTCAGGCCCTCGCCGCACCCCAGAAGGATCAGACCCCTGGGCCTCTCAGTGCCTTCGGAGCCTGCCTCTCAGGTAAAGGCGAGGGGTCGTTGGTCCTCCTGATGGACCAGTCAGGCTCCCTGCGGCAGTCGGATCCGGAGAAGGCGAGAGTCAAGGCGAGCAAGTACCTTGCGCAGCGTCTTGCGGCCTTCGCCGACTCCTCCAAGGTCACGTTGAAGGTGAGGGTCGCGGGATTCGCCTCCGACTATCACGCACTGGGCGACTGGGTCACGATCAACTCAGGCTCCCTGGCTGAGGTCGACAAGCAGATCACCGCGGCCGGGGACAATCTCAAGGACTACGACACAGACTACTGGACCGCTCTGGAGGGAGCGCGTCAGGACCTGGCGGGACATGATCAGTCAGAGTGCCGGGCGGTGGCCTGGTTCTCGGACGGCGCCTACGACCTCGATGTGCGGGACTCTGAGCAGTCCCAGCAGGAGTTCGGCACCACCAAGCCCTATGCCCCTGGCTCCGCCTTGACTGACGAGTCGGGCGTGAAGACGGCCGAGTCCGCAGGAAAGCAGGACATGTGTCGGCCGACCGGACTCGCTGACCAGTTGCGTTCCTCCCATATCACGTTGCTGGGCATTGGATTGAGCAGCGGAGACTCCAACTTCGATTTCATGAAGAGAATCACGTTGGGTGGAGGGGCGAATGCCGCTAAAAACTCCGTTGAGTCGTGCGGCAATGTCTCCGATCCTCCGGGTGGATTCTATCCCGTGACGGATATCGACTCGCTGCTCATGGCGTTCGACTCGATCTCTGCTCCGGGGCGCTCGGTCTCCAGCAGCGCGACCAAGATCTGTCAGGGCGACGTGTGCTCCGACGGAGAGACCAGCTTCGTCCTGGACCGGTCGCTGCGCAGCGTACACATTCTGGCCTCCTCGGATACGCAAGGACTGGAGGCCGACCTCTACGCACCTGGTTCTCAGACGCCCATCGTGATGACACCGGACTCCAATGGGCCGCAGAACAAGCAAGGCGTCTCGTACGAGTGGATGACAGGGCGGACACTACGAATCGACCTCGACTCCGCCAACGCCGCCGCATGGACAGGGCAGTGGCGCCTGGTCTTCGTCGACAGGCGGGCAGCGTCGGCAGGGCATGAGGTTCATGTCAATCTCCACCTCAGCTCGCCGTTGTCGATGGCCTGGAAGAACCTGGGGCAGACGACCCTGCGCCAAGGGGAGACGGTGTCGAACGCTGACCTGAAGCTGGTTGACGGAGTGGGAGGCCCTGAGGTTCCTGCTTCCGATCTCACCGGTCCAGTCTCCCTGAACGTGTCGCTGAAGGATGCGAAGGGGAAGGAGCACGCCCTCTTCACGAGCACCGACCCGGCCTCACTGTCCACGCCACAACGGATCACGATTCCCAAGGACGCCGCTCTAGGCAGCGGCACGGTGACCACCAGCCTCACCGTGACAACAGGCGACGCCACCAGCGCCAGCGGCTCACCGGTCAAAGGCACCACGCTCTCGCCATCGCTGGCCTCGACGGCGGTGACTGTCTCGCCGCCGTCGAACTATCCGACCCTGGGCGACCAGATCGACTTCGGTCGCATGGATGGTCAGACCGAGGCCAGCGCCGACCTCAAGGTCACCGGCCCGGGCTGCGTCTGGATCGGGGACGGTCAGACCACGCTCACCGGCTCTCCGAAGGAAGCCGGAACCGTCACGCTCTCGGCCCAGGCGTCGTCGAAGGACACGTGCGTCAAGGTCGAGGAGGGGAAGACGGGAACCGTACCGGTCAAGCTGGCGACTCAGGAGCACGCCAACGGCGCGGTGACAGGAACCGTGACCGTCACGGTGGCTCCGCTGAACAACCAGGGAGAGCCCCAAAGCGTCGCCGTCCCCTTCAAAGCCGATATGCGCCGCCCGCTCAACGTCGGCACCGCATGGACGGCATTCATCATCGCGCTGCTGTGCGGAGTGCTGATCCCGATCGGAGTCCTCTACCTCCTCAAGTACCTGTCGGCGGTGATCCCCTCAGGGTCACTGGTCGTGGGTACGACCGTCGTGGACATTCCCAGTGACGGAACCTCTCCCAGGATCGAGCTGCCCTCCCAACGGATGAGGATGTACTCCCTTCGGGGCCGTACGCGCACCTTTGAGATGGACGGCTATCGCCTGCGCGCCATCATGGGACTGTCTCCTACCGCAGTCCCCCGGGTTGAGCTTGTCGAGCCGGATGCTCCATCGGTCTCCGGGGCGACCCCTGGATCACGCGGGGGGCGGGCGGTCGTGCCCCTGGGGGTCCGGGGTCAGTGGATCGCGGTTGCCGACCAGCCGTCGCAGGCGGACGATGCGCGGCGGGTGACCCTGATCGTGCTGGCAGCCTCACTGGACGACGCCGTCCTCGCCAAGGTTGTGGACGATGCCCGCGCCCATCTTGCGTCTCGTGTCGACTCGATTCTTCCCACCAAGCCGGCCGGGGCATCGACCTCAGCAGCCGAGGAGCGGACCGGGGCCCTGCCCACGGTGGGGACGTCGGTGCCGGACGCCGGGGGCGGCTTCGGCTCCCTCGGCCCCGTCGACGACAGTCCTTTCGCCGGCTTCCCGATCAGCCCGGGCGCGCCGTCTCAGGGGGCATCCAGCTCTGAGGTGCAGGAGGCTACGAAGCGTCCCCCGTCCAACTCCGACCCCCAGGACCCTCCGGCCGCCCTCCCCACGTTATAGCGTCCTGTCTCAGTGGGACGCGCCTGCGCAGAGAGCGCACCGGAATCATGGTGGTTATCAGTCCGTGACCTGCGGTGATACAGCCACTCATATAATGCCGAAGGCCGGCAGAAAGGAACGATCGAACCATGCACAAGGTCCTCGTCGTCGGATGCGGTGGGTCGGGCGCCAGAACGCTGTCCTACATGCTGGACCAGCTGCACGCGGACCTGGCCGTCCACGGTATCGATGAGGTACCGGGCTGCTGGCAGTTCCTCAACGTTGACACCCCCCTTCAGGAGGAGCAGGGCGAGGCCGTGGCCTCGGTGAGCCGCCAAGGAGGCTCCTATGTGGCCTGCGGCGTCGCCAACGGTGAGTACCGCGTCGTCGACGAGGCTCTGACCCAGTCGGTTCAACGCAACGGCAGTCAGGGGCTGCGACAGCTGGCCACCTGGATGCCCCGCCGACCCAAGGACGTCGCCTTCCCCGTGACAGTGGGTGCCGGACAGTTCCGGGGGATCGGTCGTCTACTCGTTCTGACGAGGCTGCGTGACATCTCACAGGCCGTGCAGTCGGCTCTCGCGCGCATGGTGAGCCCCAAGGCTCAGGAGCAGGCGGCCCTGGTGTCGCAGGTGGTGCCTGGAGCCGGCTCCGCCCCCGACACCACCGCTCCGCCCCTGGTGCTCGTCGTCTCCTCGATGGCTGGAGGGTCTGGGGCGTCCATGACCCTGGATGTGTGTCGCCTCATCGCCGGAGTCAACTCGACGCCGGCGATCGACCCCCAGCTCATCTCGGTGTTCCTCTACACCGCCGAGGCCTTCGCCTCGGTGCCGGCGCACATGCGCTCGGGCATGCCGGGCAACACCCTGGCCATGCTGGGGGAGATCGTGGCCGCCCAGGCGGGGGCCGACGGCGCCGCGGCCGCGCTCGACCAGCGGCTCTACGAGACGCTCGGGCTGACGAATCGGGCGGGACGGGCCTTCAAGCGAGTCACCCCGATCGGTCTGCGCGCCGGGGGCTCCGGCGCGGTCTTCGGGGACGGCACCACCGAGGGCGTCTTCCGGGGGATGGGGCGCGGCCTGGCCCGCTACATCTCGTCGTCGGCCTTCGACGACTATGTCTCCTACGACATCGCCAACCAGGTCTCCATTCCGGGTCGGGACATGACCAGCTGGGGAGTGGACCCCACGGATACGGCGTGGGGTTCCTTCGGCTACGCGTCGCTGAGCACCGGGCGGGACCGGTACGCCGAGTACGCCGCCCAACGCATTGCTCGGCGTTCCGTCGACCACAGCCTGGACGGATTCCGTTTGGTGGGCGACACCACCGGTGACACCCAGCGACTCGCCGACCTGTGGGCGCATCGTCAGGACAGCGAGCTGCACAGCCTGGGGCTTCCCACCTCCTCCGGCTCCCCGGTCCTGGCGGGAAGCTCGGCGGTGGACCAGGCCACGATCGACTGGTTCCTGAGCGATGCGGTCTCCTCGACCGTCAACAAGTCCGTCCTGGGGGGCCACGCCAAGGACGCGGTCAAGGCCGTGCTGGCTCAACGGCCCCAGGCCGAGGGAATGCCGGTGACCGAATGGGCCGACGGGATGAACCGGTGGCTGACCACCTCCAAGGAGTCGGCCTTCGTCTCCGAGCTCGAGCGCGCCAGCCTCAACTACGCGCTCAAACGAGTCGAGGAGATGGCTGACCGCCTCGTGGCCACCACCCGGCAGGCGATCGCCGACCTCGGACTTCCCTACGCCCTGTATCTGCTGGGGCGGCTGCGCCAGCCCGGGGGCGTCCTGGACACGCTCATTCCCCGGGTCGCGGCGATGGAGCATCTGGCGCCCCAGCACCCCCTGTCCTTCCCCGACTCCCTCCTGAACCAGCTGCGCGGCATGGGCAAGGCCGTTCTCGGTGGAGCAGGGCTCGGGGAAGTGACCGGCAAGCTCGAGTCCGAGCTGCAGCAGTCGGCGTTCCACTGGCTCAGCGCGCGAACCGCCGCGCACCTCGCCACGGCGATGCGCGACATGATGACCTCAGCTGTCAAGCCCCTGGAAGATGTCCTGGACGACGCCCGCAAGGTCCTCGTGGACGCGCGGGCGATCCGCGCCAGCCAGCAGGGCATCGCCGACGTCACCACGGACGTCTACAGCGCATGGCCCCAGGAGCCTCAACCCGGCCAGGCCGACGGCAGCATCGTGCCGCAGCGGTTCGCCACCGCCCACAACGAGGTCGTCCTCATGCCGGTGGAACAGTATCCCGGACGGTTCGAGGAGCACATCGTCGACGCCGTCGGCGGTGAACGCGACTTCCACCAGGCCTACTCCCGTACTGTCCAGGAAGTCATCTCCGGGACCTGGGAGCAGGGGGCGGGGGACAAGCCTCCGGAGGATCTGCTCACCGTGACCACCGCATGGGTCCCCGCCGGCCTCCAGGGCGCCACCGGAAGCGCCCTTCCCACCCCCGCCCGCTACGAGCTGCGTCTGCGCCCCTCGGAGGTCCTGGGCCGCGCCCGAGCGTTCGTCGCACGGCGCGGTGAGGCCTTCGAGGTCTTCTGCAGCCAGTCCCTGCGCAGCTTCCTCACCGACGAGACGGTGGGGGAGCATGAGCGGTCCCAGCGCTCGCAGGCCGTTCTCACCGGCCTGAAACGGACACTGGAGATGGCACGGCCCCTGGTGGAGATCAGCACCGAGACCTACCGCTCTCTTCACAACGGTGATACGCCCGCGCTGGCATACACCTTCTCCCCCATCCCTCTGCGCAATCAGAGCGTCGCCCAGGACTTCCTCGACTACCTCGATCAGGAGTCGACCATCGATCGTGAGCTGGTGCACGACCGAGTCGACAAGGCCCTGGGGGACGAGGACGTCGCCCGCATTGACGTCTTCGGCTCCTACCCCCGCACCCTTCCCGTGGCGTACTCCGGCCTGCTGCGCTCCGTGCGCGAGTCCTGGGACCGGGCCCACAGCTCGGCGGGAGCCAGGGACGCGTTCTGGCGGTTCAGGCGAGCACGTCCCCTCAGCGGAGGACTGCCTTTCGGTGACGCAGAACGCCTCACCATGGTGCGTGGCTGGTGGACGGCCACCCTGGCCGGCGGGATCGAACGGGCGCCGTGGGGCGGCCACTCCGACACCCAGCCGGTGCGTGTCTGGGACACCGAGGAGCAGGAGTGGGTAGCCTTCCCCGCTCCCATGCTCACTCCGCCGTCACGAATGATCACCGCCAACGCCTGGCTGCCCGCGGTGCTGGAGTCATCCCTTCTGGCGTACCTGCGCGTGGGCGAGGACGGTCTGCAGGCCTTCAGGCCCTGGCGGGTGCTGCGCCGGTGGGCCGACGCCTCCGTCAACGAGCCGCAGATCGCCTTCGGGGTGACGACCCCGGTGGACGAGACCGTATCAACGCTCCTGGGACGGGGACAGGTCGACGGTCTCACTCCGGCCGCCGGAATCGATCAGCTCACGGATCCCGAGCTTCGACGTGAGAAGCTCTTGAGCTACTGCGACGTGATCCTCGGCGACCTGGAGCAGAACTACCTGCCTGGCCCTGGAAAGGCCGATGAACCCGGGCACTTCACCAACTACCGCAGACGTTCCCTGGTGGAGACGACGCCTTTGACCATCGATCTCGCCCAGGACATGCACGACGAGCTCAGTCGCGTTCGTGGCGTTGTCGCCTCAGCTCCGCCCGCCTCGGACCTGGGCGCCTCGCCGACATCATTCGGATCCGGAATCGAGTACTGACATGGAATCATCAGGGCCTGCCGAGTCCCGGTCTGTATCGGTCTTCGTTGCTCCGCCGAGCCAACGGCCTGTTCTGTCCGCGCTGGTCGATCTGTCCGCCGCCGGGCTGCTCGCTCCCTTCGCCTGGATCGAGAGCGACGGCGAGCCGGACAAGGCTGCGGACCGCTACGACCCCGTCGCCGTGCGGGCAGATCACGGGCAGGTGACAGTGAGCACCTTCTCCCGGATCGTCAACCGTCATGACCTGGAAACGGTCCGGCTGCTCGTCGTCGTTCCTGTGGGGCATCCCGCTCAGGACGCCCTGCCCGCCAGCGCGGAGCAGTTCTATCAGCTCCTGGGGGTGCCGCAGCACGCGCGCCGGGAGAGCCTGCGGGTCATGGTTCCCTACTCCGCGCAGCCGCTGGCTGCCGAGCTGGGGCGCATCGGTTGGCGCAAGATCATGCTCTCCCCGGAGTCCACCTCCGATCCGGCCTACAGCGCCATCCCGTGGTGGACCAGGCCGGAGACGATACCGGGAGCAGCAGCGGTCGGTCTGGCGGTGCAGGCCGGTCTGTGCGGGGCCGTCAATGCAGCGCCGCATGACGGACAGCGTGAAGACGTCTCCTACGACATCAACGTCGTGCGCAGCTTCGTCCGTATCGTTGACGCCCACAGCGTGGAGGACCAGCTGCGCCGTCAGGTCACTGAGGTCGGAGAGAGCTTCCCGCAACCCACCCGCGCCGATACCGGTGTCCGGGTCCCGGCATACGCGGATCCCGAGGCCAGGGTCGCCGCTGTGGCACAGGCCTGGCAGGAGCGCCACATCCACTCGTTGAGGCGTCCTCAGGTGCCGATGCCCGAACGCGCCGGTGCGCGCCGCATGGGGGCCCTCGAGGCGCTCAAGCTCTTCTTCTCCTTCCTGGTCAAGGCGCTCATCGGAGCTCCCGGCGAATGGCTCCGCAGTCGTGTGCGGGCCGCCAAGGCCTCGATAGCCTCCGCAGTGGCGTCGGCGGTCTTCGGCGAAGGATCCGCGGTGCAGGTCGTCGTCGGAGGCGTGGACTCCAACGGGCGGACCGTTGGCTGGAACGAGCTGACTGATGCCGCCAGGCGCGCCAGCGACACGTTGCCCGCGGACTTCCCGCGGTCGGGTCAACCCGTCCAACGGGATTTCGGGGCCCTGTGGCAGGACCTGGTCTCAGGAACGATCGCCCTGCTGGACGGCTCGGCCCACTCGGCGCTGGGCATCCAGGCCTACGAGGGGTACCTGCCACGGCGTGACGCCATCGCTGCGCCTCCCGGCCCGAGGAGTCGCATCGAGCTCACCGAGCCACTGGGCGACCTGCCGGCCGGCACCGTGCTCCACTCCTGGGACCAGCTCGAGGTCGACCGCGTCCGCACCTATCTGCAGCAGCTCTCTCAGTCCCAGCACTCCCAGGCCCCGGAGGCGGCACGCCGGCTCGCGGAGATAGACCGGTGGCGAGCCGACAACAGCCGTCGCCTCCTCCCGCGCCTGGGTGCCGTTCTCTCCAGCTGCTTCACCTCCACCAGGAACGACGTCGCCGCCCTGTCCCACGAGCTCCAGTCGCTTCTCGGGCAGGAGCCCGGCGGGGAGCTGGAGCAGCGTCAGCGCAGGCTGGCCAGAATTCTGCGTCTGTTCCTGCTGGTCCTCGCGATCGTCCTGGTGGTCCTGGTGGTGAGCAAGGCCATGGGCCGCATTGGCTGGCTGTACTTCGCGCTCCTTGCGGTCGTAACGATCATCGGGTGGCTGGCCGTATCGATATCAACCTTCGTGTCGCAGCAGCGCGAGGTCTTCCGAATCCTGTTCAGGATCGAGGAACGCGACCAGCGCATCCCCCTGCTCACCGCGAACCTCCGTCTGGCGGTGGAGGACCTCGCCGCACAGGGGGCCGCGTACTCACAGTTCAGGCGCTGGGCGACGATCGTCTCCGCCTTCTTGGACGACCCGCTCGGGGCACGTGACACAGGACCTAACCGAACCTCGCAGAAGGTTGCGCTCCCTGATGCCATCCAGCGGGTCGAGGCAGAAGCCTCGCCTGAGCACCTCGCCGATGCCGCCGCCTCCTTGCGCACCAGCGTCTTCACCGTCGGGTGGCTCACCCAGGCCTGGGAGACGATGCGGGCCGGCATCGGCGCGGACCTGGACCCTGAGCAGCGCAACCGTCTTGCGACCCGGCAGCTGGTGCTGACGGCGGAGTCCGGTGAGGCGGGAAGCGCCTTGAGCAACTGGGCGCAGGGTCTGCAGACCAAGGGGGTGCGCTCGGGCCAGGCGGGTCTTATCTGGCAGAAGTGCCTGGCGATCCTCTCGGGGGACCAGGGCCCCGACCCCAGGCTCACGGTGGTGACTCCCTCGGGGGAGCGGCGTCAGGTCTCCGCCTACTGCCACGATCTGACGACCGGGGGCTCACGATCAGTGGTGCTCGATATTCTCGGGCCGGTGGCCCGTTCAGGACCGCAGTCCCTGACAGTGCCCGACCAGTCCTGGCTCAGCCAGTGGAATGACGGGCTGTCTCCCACGATGGTGCTGGTCGAAACCACGAACCCGATTGCGCCGGCTGACTTCATCTACCCGGATCATGACCAGAGCCCGAGTGGCCCGCTCGCTGGGATGGACTACTTCAACGTCGGACGGGACCAGACGGCGCCTCCGGCCGGCGCCGGTTCCTCCTCCAACGGGGCTCCGGGCGATACGCCCACAGGGCCGGAATCCTTGTCCGGTCCTCTCGAGTACTAGTGGGCAACGGGCCGCGCCCGAGCACATCGACCGTGGCGGCGTCACTGAGCCCGTTGTCCCCCCTCACATACCGATCCTGAGGACACTCAATTATGGCTATCACTTTTCGTGAATTCACGCATGCAATGACGCAATGGATGACCGAGGCACCCGAGGAGGTCAAGCAGAACGTCCGTGCCTCGTCATGGAAGTCCCTCATGCTCACCGGCAAGGATGTCGACGGCGGAACGGTCTTCTCCCCTCAGGAGATCGTCGACCGCGTGCTGGACGGGAACGATGAGCTGACCATGACCGTGGCCCTGCCGGTTGCGCTCATGCTCAACAGGAGGTTTGGTCCCAAGAACGGGATCAGTGTCCAGCTGGAGGAGCAGGGAGCCGACGCCGGTGACCCTCTGCCCGAGGGCGCCCCCTTGCCTGACGCGCACGGCATGCAGGAGGCCACCAACGAGGAGCCGACGCCGCAGCCGGACCAGGCCTCGCAGGCCCCTTCCGATGAGGAGACGATCGACTGGATCTTTCCCGCCTACGACTATTCTCGCGAGGATCTTGACCGGCCTGAGGAAGGAGGGCGGGTCCCGGTCACCGTCAGTGACGTCGGAGGCAGCCTGCGCTACACCTGGCCCGACGCGGGACAGTCCGAGGTCTATCGGGTGGTCATCTCGGACCTGGAGGATCCCTATAGCCCGGATGACTTCGACGAGGCGGCTGTCACCGAGGGTCTGAACGCACTGGACTCGGCCCCGTGGACAACGGCCGTGCGCTTCGTCACCGTATGGGGCTACGAGCGCCTTGGCGATGGCGAGAAATATCTGGGGCAGTGCCGGCGAGTCGCCAGTCGCGTCGTCGTTCACCCCGTGGCGCAGTGGTCCCTGAGCTTCAACTCCGAGTCCCGGTGCGTTGACGCCTCCTGGGAACCTCCGGTGGCTCCCCCCGGGGCCACGGTGAAGGTGCGTACCGCCCGCCTTCCTCTGGAACAACCAGTAGGGCGTTATCTGCGCGGGAGCGCCTGGCTCAGCTGCGAGATCCCGAATAATGGAGCGGGGTTTCAGGACTCTGAGAATCTCGTGGGGGGAAAGCGGTACAACTACGTTGCCGCCGTCGAGGCCCAGATCTCGGGGGAGACCTACACCTCCACGCCGATCCGCCAGCAGATCACTCCCGAGGTGGAGCGCGAGAAGATCGTCGACCTGGCCATCGCTGACGACGAAGGGGGCGACCCGGCGCGCGGATCGGCTCTGAGACTCACGTGGACCCAGCTGTCTCAGTCCTCCGTGACGGTCTACCGCACTCAGAGGCCCGTGGACCCGGCGGCATCCGATCGAGCCACGGTTCCCGAGGAGGCACTGGCGAGCGCGGGCCTTCCCCAGGATGCGGCTATCACCGCGGCCGCAGGCATCGAGGAGCTCGACACTCCCGCCCGGCAGCTGCGCACGATCTCTGCGGTTCCATGGCCTGATGGGCACGAGTGGGACACCATCTACTTCACCCCGGTGACCTTCCACGGTGACGGGGAGGTGACGATCGGGACGACCTCCCAGCGCAAACGCGCCACCAGCATCGAGAACGTCACGCTGACTCGCCGTCTGAACTGGGATCTGGTGACATTCACCTGGCCGGGCGATGCGACTCTTGTGGAGCTGCGCATGACGGCTCCGGACGCTCCGTTCGATGCCTCGACAACACCTTTCATGTCCGTGACCCATGAGGACTACCAGGCTGATGGTGGCTGCGTCATCAAGAACGGCCTGCCCGCTCCCGGCGGGTGCCTCCACCTCAATGCGATCACCTACATGTCCGGCACCCAGATCTCCTCACCGCCAGTGAGTATCGAGGTTCCCTCATTGTGGACCTACCAGTACTCTCTCAAGTGGCCGGGCGACGTGAAAGTCATGGGCGGTTTCATGCGTCAAGCGGTGGCGCGTTTCGGGCATACCGTCGTCGAGGTCACCGTTGAGGCCCTCAGGGGGGTTCCTGACCAGTCAGGAGCTATCGGGCTGACGCTGCTGCACAACCCCTCGCACCTTCCTCTTCACGCCGCCGACGGGCAGAGGGTCGGCTTGTTCCTGGAGCGCCCCACCAAGGACAACCCCCAAGAGCCTGCAATGTCCGTTCTGGTGCCGCCTAACGGACAGCCGCTGTCACTATGGTTCGATCACTCGAAATTCCCTGCCGGATACTTCAGGCTGGTTGTCGACTCCTATCCGCTGAGCGCCATTGACGAGGGGGCTAAGCATCAGGCGCTCGAGCACTTCGGTCTGGTCGATCCGTCACTCTCGGATCTCATCAAGAAGGGGTGACCCTCGTGGGAGACGACTCTGATCCGACTGTCGGTTTGATGCCGGGATGCGAGCAGCTTCTCTACACCAACGTCGATCATGTCGTTGACGGGGTAGAACGCTCGGGGTGGCAGACAATGGCGCACTCTCCCGGCCTGAGTGAAGACGATGCAAGCACGCTGTATACGCTGATCGACCCCACCCTCAACCCCGTGACGCCCCTGTCCGGATTCCCCACGGAGCAGGAGGTGGCGGCAGCTGATCGACGCCTGGCGCAGTTCTCGACGGACAAGGGCCTGGTACTCGTCCACACCGCCCCGGCGGGGAACGACACAACGGGACGGCCCAACACCATGACTCATGTGGTGCTTGTCAAGCACCATGAACCGGCGCCCGACCTGCGGACCATTGACCTGTGGAGATCACTCGGATGGGTGACTCCCTTCGGGCCCGAGCAGGTGAGGCAGGCGGAGCTACCCGACCCGGCGTCACTGCAACCCGGCGCCAGCGTCGACGATGACACGGTGGCCGAGTTCCTCTCCGACGGCTCACGGAGCCCGGCCCTCGTCGCCATGGCCGATGCTCTCGAGCCGGGGCTGCTCCAGGCGATCCGTGCCCGATGGGATGGCCTCCCGTCTGACCGGTCAAGCAGGAGGAACACTGTGATCCTCGCAGTGTCCTCGACCGATGAAGCCGCCCTGTGGATCGGCGCGCTGCTGCGCACCTGTGCCCCAGCCACCGGGCGGTACCTGAGCTACTCCGTCCTTCAGAGGATCCTGACGCCCTCGGACGTCGAGATGCTCGTGCAGTCTCGTATCGACGTGGCCTGCGTTCCGAGACAGGACCTGAAGAACATGGGGGAGTCTCGAGCGGGCCTGATCGTCATCGACCCGAACGAGGGCGGCGCCGTCGAGCCGGCGCCAACGACGTCGTGGGGACGCCTGGTGGCCCTCATGAGTCAGGACCTGGGAGCGTGGGTCGCCGCCTACGAAGGGATGAAGGACGTCCTCAGCCTTCTGCCCGATCATTCCGATCTCAGCCCGGGGTGGCCGCTGGCCGCGGCCGAGGCCTGCGATCCTGGGCTCCTCGAGCCTCAGCAGGAGGGGACGCCGCGCTCTTCACAGGACGCGGCGGCGCGCACGCAGGACGAGGCGGAGCTCATCGAGGTTGAGCTCGTGTCGTGCTATCCCAGGTCCATGGTCGGTAACGACTACCTCGCGGCCGTGGTGACTGATCGCGTACTCGGCTCATCAACGCGGAGCCCTGCAGCCTGGTATGAGCGACTCTCTCAGATTCCCCGCTGGGCGCCAGTGAGTGGACTCGTCAGCGGGCTCTGCGAACGCTACCTCGATGCCGCGTGCCGTGAGGTCCGGTGGCTGACCGACCTCGAGCGCCCCGTCTCCGAGCAGGCCAACCGTTGCCTGCGTGAGTGGAGCGGGATGCCGGAGCATCGCTCCGCGGTCGATGCGGCACTTGCGCACGCCAAAGAGCGTGTCGAGGCCGAGCAGCCGGGAACTGCTGGGAGCCTGCGCGTCTTGGATCGCATGCTCCGCGAGCACGTCAACATCTCAACCAGGACGTGCGATGTTCTCCTGCAAGGAGACGCCGACATGATGCAGCCGGCCGCCAACGGTTCCCGTGAGCAGCGTGAGATTCTTGCTGTGCCGGCGATATCACTCACCCGTAGCATGCTGGCCGACCGGGTGAACTGGCAACTCGATAGTGAGGAGCACTCTGGGCGACTGAGGGTCCTGCCCAGTCTCAGTCCCGAGGTCCTGGACTGGTTGAGCCAGGACAACGAGCCCGGAAATCGAGTACAGATTGAAGCCCAGGTCGCTTTGACGAGGCTTGCCGCTGGTGGGAATGACGTCGGCCGGGCATGTCGCGCGCTGGAGCGTCTGGGAGGCCTCTTCAGGCTTCAACCCACGGTGGTCACGGCGCTGTCACAGCGGGCGACGCCCGACATGGTGCAGCACCTCCCTCATAGTTGTCAGAACTTCCACGAGATCTTCACCGAGGTCCTGGCCAGGAGCTATGACTCGAAGAATGTGGACAAGGTGGCCCGGACCTACCTCAACCGCCGCGGATTCACCGATCACTCCCTGACTACCAGGCTGGATCATCGTTTCTCCCCTTCTGCTGCCATGAGCCTGGTCGTGCTCAGTCGGAAGATGCCTCTGATGAGCAAGCTGGGCGTCGATGCCGCCCTGACCTACGCTGGAAACATCCTGATCGCCATCTGTGCGCTGGCGGCTCAACGTCAAGACCTCAACCGCGAATCGGTGCATCAGGCGATGATCAAGGCCCTGGGAGTGCTGCTGGCCGGAGTCTGGGGCGGCAGGCGCGTCGTTCTTGAGGACGTCGTCTTGAGAGGCAACGGTCCCGAGGTTCGGTTGGTGAATCAGAAGCTGGAGCAGGTGATGACGGAGCTTCCTGATATTCTCCAACGTCACCCGGAGTACCTGGTCGCCGACGAGGATAACGGGTTGGGTGTACTGATACCGCCCCTGGTTCGGAACCTCTATTTCAGCAGTGGCGTTCGCATGTCCGAAGACATGGGGGCCCTGGTTGATGCGCAGGTGAGTCAGCTGGAGCGAGTTGAAATGCAGTCCTCCGCCCTGTTCTCAGGTAAGGACGACGCGGCTTTAGCGACAGCTCGTGCTGTTATCGCTCGCGGTGGTGCTAGGGGGGTCGAGCTGTCACGACCAATTCTTTATGGCCTGTTCAATAATGATGCCGGGGCGCGCCGCTGGGTCGATAAGACCCTGCTGTCGGCTGCGGGGCGTGGCTCCGGAAGTCGTCGGAGGATACTGAGATGATACTGAGACTGCTGTGGGAAAGGAAAGCCAATGCCTGACATCCTCGCCAGTGGGCAGTGGAAAGAGTTCTCGGTGAGCAATCGAGGCGCTCTTGAGATCGGTCTGGTCGCTCCCGTGCCCGCCACCTTGGAGGTCGTGGGCACCTCGAGTGCTCCGAAGTATCTCGGGGCTTCGCGCGATGCCGTCGCGTTCCCCGGAAGAGCGGTCTCGGCTGAGCGGCCCGTCATCGTTCGTGCCAACGCGTCATCCCAGGAGGCTTTCCCCGGCGACTGCGTCGTCGACCTGTCCTTCGACGCCGCCGGCGGGGAGCACGCCTACCTCATCAGGGCAATCCCGGTGGCTGGCCAGGCCAGTGCCCCCCTCCTCCAGCTCACGCTGGAGGGTGAGGCGATTCGTGTCCGTCCAGGTGAGGGAGGTGCGGCGACGCTCGGGCTGGGGGGCTGGTGCGCCAAGCGCAGGCAGGAGTCCGGGGCGTCCTTGGTGCCGACGGTCACGGAGGTCGTCGTTGACGCCTCCGCGTCCATGGTGCAGCACCGGTCCCGCGTGGAGTCGTTCCTGGACTTTGTGGCCGACTTGTACGCGGTTCTCGGCGTCGCTGCACCTCATGTACGTTCCCTCAGTGTCGGTGGCTCGGTCGATGCCTCGTCAAGGGGGGTGGGCGGGGTCGGCTCGGTGCAGGTGGACCCCGATGCCCGGGGCAGGCGCATCGTCGTGACTGACATTCCCTTGGAGGCGGGGCGTTGCGAGTGCCTTGTCCTTGGCAGCCCGGAGATCGTTCGTGCGCTCGCCCCCCACAGCGGGGCGCCCTACTTCGTGCCCAATGGTGATGCGTGGAACGAGCTTCTGCGGGAGGATGCGGCTTTCACCTCGCAGACTCTCGCCACCATGGGCCCCCTTCTGGACTGGCTCTCTCAGCCCGCTTCATCTAATGCGTCGATTGGAACGTCATCATGAGTTCTGCGTGCCCGTACTGCTTCACTCCGATCTCTCCGTCCGAGATATTCCTGAGGTGCACCGGAGGGTGTGCTGAGGTCCCGGATCCTCAGGCCTCTGCCTACGCCGGTTATGAGATGAATCGTACTCCTTTCTATCGGGAGACTCTGAGGCAGGACGTCAAGGTTCTTCCGAGCGCGGTGAAGTGTCGGCGTTGCCAGTCGATGTGCGTGCAGGAGATCTGCGGCGTCTGCCATCGAGACCTTCCACAGGGCTGGCGCGATGCCAACGTGTTCACCATGGCTATCACGGGAGCGCGGGGGGCGGGTAAATCTGTTTACATCGCCGTCATGGTCAATGTGCTGCGTCGGTATGCGCAGGAGAGGGCGTGCACGGTGCAGCCATACACGCGCCGCACCCACGATGCCTACAATGCCATGTACTATCGGCCGCTGTTCAAAGAGAATGTGGCCATGGAGGGCACCCACCCGCTGGGTGTGGGGGCGTCCTTCGAGAGTGATCCTCTTATCTGGGAGGTCTCAGGGGCTCGATCGGGGCGTCTGTATATCGTGATGCGTGATGTTCCGGGTGAGGACATGGAGAATCTCACTGGTCGGCCGCCCGCGTTCAGCTTCCACGATCGAGCCGACCTGGTCATCTTCCTTTTCGACCCGATTCTGCTGGACTCGGTGCGTCAGGTGCTCTCCGGCATCATTCCGGACGTCGATAAGGGGCGACTGGGGGCGCGATCCGGGGAGGTGCTGCCGGCGATCATGGGGCTCATGGAGTCCGGTCGGGCGCTCCTGGCCCTGACGGTCTCCAAGTTCGACTCCCTGCATCAGCTGCCCCAGGCGATGAGCCCGATGGCGCCGGCGCTGGCCAACCCGGCGGCACACATCAACCGGGATGACACCATGATCCTGGCTGGTATGCAGGAGCCTGACGCCGGTAGGGTGCTCATGGACGACCTCGATTTCCTGGACGCAGAGGTGAGGTCTCTGTTCCAGCTGATCGGAGAGAAGTCGGTGACGCTCCTGGCTGAGCAGGCGAAGGCGAACCGGCAGATCCATGAGTATCGGCACTTTGCCGTGTCTGCGGTCGGTGAGTCTCCGCGGCACAAGGGGCGGCTCACCGAACGAGGTATCTCCCCGTTCAGGGTGCTCGATCCGGTGCTGTGGGGCATGCACGTCAGGGGGCTGTCGTTGTGACGCACTCGGCAAGGCCGTCGGCTCCTCGTGTCCAGGGCGCCGGTGGCGTAGCCTCGGGGTCGTAGCGACCCCATCGGTACCCTCAGGCAAGGAGCCTTATCGTGTCTCGTCCTCTCTCCCGTGGACCGCAGTTCGACGACGACGCAGAGGCGGACGCGGCCGTCGACTGTACCGATCACATTGACCGTGGTCGGCCCACCGAGCGGATCGATCTTGCCCAGATGGAGGCGCAGTCGGGGGCCACGGAGGCCATCGCCATGCCGCCGGGGGACGAGGGATGGGGGTACCTGCCGCCGTCGACGTCGACCCCGCAGCTGGCCGCCTCCCCGGACCAGCGCAGCCAGTACACGCAGGTCCTTCAGCCCATGCCCGCGGCGCCGCAGACGATGGCCATGGAGACGCAGCCGGTCTACCCGGCCGAGCCGGTCCAGCCGGTCTACGTCACCCCCGAGCCCGCACGGCCCATGGTCTCCCAGGTGCCGGTGCAGGGGACCTGGAGCGAGCCCGAGCCGGAGCCCCCGGTGCAGCTTCCGCGTCCGCCTGAGCGCCGTCGCACCGCCGCCCTTCCGGTGGGGACGATCATGGTGCTCGTGGCCTGCGGAGCCCTGGGGTGGGGGACTTACACGCTGCTGAGCACGCTGCACGTCTTCGAGATCCTCTCGACTCGGAGCTGGACACCGAACTGGGCCGCCATCGGCGCAGCCGGCGGTGGCGCGGTGCTGGCCTTCTTCGCCTTCCTCGTGTCCTGCTCGGCCCTGGCCAGAGCCAAGCCGAAGGGGCCTGCCGTCCTACTGGTCCTGGCGGCACTGTTCCTGCCCCTGGTGGCCACAGGAGCGGGCGTCTACTACGGGGCGGGCGTGCTCAAGACGCACACCCTGGCCGAGGCGGAGAGCTTCTCCGGTCAGATCAAGATCGGCAACGTCGACCAGGCCCTCAAGGCCCTGGAGTCCGGCGCCTCCTTCCCCGGACGGGACGACCTCATCAGCATCCTCAACACGGTCAAGGACAAGGCCGCGGAGCAGGGCGTCGCCCCGTCGGACACGGACTCGCAGGGGACCGACCAGTCCGGGGACCAGCAGGACGGTTCCCAGGACGGCGGCTCCCAGGACGGTGGCGGTCAGGACGGCGGGGACGGCCAGCAGGGTGAGGGCGACTCGGACGGCGGCCAGGGCTAGCCTCGGGCGCGGTGGGACGTTGGGCGCACCGAGGGCGGCTCTGTCAGTGCTTATTCGCGGGCGGTGCTGATCGCATGTCAAGACTGGGTGACGAAACTGGTGCGCGGCCGGTTTCTGTAGGGTAAAACTGCCGTGTTTGATTCCCTATCGAAGGCAGCCCTGTGTCCAACAGCAGTTTTCCTCCCGACCCTTCGTATGGCACTGGTGAGGCTCCAGTCCCTGCGCCCCCGATGACGTCGGGGCCGGAGACCGGCAGCTTCCCTGCTGTGCCCGTGCCGCCTCCGCCGAGTGCCCCCGTGCCTGAGGCGCCCAGTGCGGCCGTGCCGCCTCCGCCGCCCCCGGCCGCCGCCCCCGGAGGAGAAGCCGTGGCCGCCCCGAACACGATGGGCGTCCCGGCCGCCGCCCCCGCTCCTGGAGCGCCGGTGCCACAGGCTCAAGGCGGGTTCGTGCAGCCCGGGCAGGCCGCTCAGCCTTCGCCCCTGGCGCAGACCTTCACCGCCTGGTTCCGCGGCCCGGGCCTGACCTCCACGGCCCTGAGCTTGGCGATCGTGCTCGGATCCGCAGCTATCAGCGCGATCCTCACGATGGTGGCCGTGTCGACCACGGACTCGACGAAGACGTTCCCGACGACCTTCTCCACGCTGCCGTTGCTCATGGGCTGGAGCCTGGGTGGGCAGTTCGTCATGTCAGGGTCGAACGAGTACGAGACCGTCACCCTGACCTTCACGCTGCTGCCCATGGGGGCGCTGACCGCCGCTGGCATCGGGGTCTTCTGGCTGGCGCGCCGCCGGGCTGCGGTTGACGGGTCGGCGGCCCCTCTGGTCCCGACTCTGGCGCGGGCCGGAGCCGAGGCTCTGGCTGTGGCGCTGGTGGCCTGCTTGGTGACGGCTCCGTTCTCCATGACCGCCAAGATGATGGGGTTGAAGGTCATGACGGTCTCCTCCTCCGCGCTGATGACGATCCTGCTGGTGACTGTGGTGGTCTTCGTGGCGCTGGTGGTGGCTCGCAGTGGCGGGGCGCTGCTTGAGCGCCTGCCGAGCCCGGTGGTGCAGATCGGCCGTGAGCTGGGTGCCCTGAGCACCGCACTGGGTGTGGTCCTGGGGAACTTCATCATTGTCGCCTACATCGCTGCGGTACTGATCCAGGGGTCGGGTTTCGCCTCGATTCTTCTGCTGCCGGTGCTCCTGCCGAACCTGGTTCTGCTTGCCCTGGGCATGGGGTCCCTGGGAGGTATCACCCTGGACAAGAGTGAGGCCGCGGCGGCTCTGGCCTACTTCCTGCCGTCCTTGGGCGGCGAGGACGGCGGCGACGCCTACGCCTGGACCTGGTTCGGCAGCTGGTCGATCCTGCTGTTCGCGGCCATGATCGTGGCCATCGTGGCGGCGGCGGTGCGCGTGGGCGTCAGGCGTGCCCGCACGGGGCGGACCGAGTGGCAGCGCGTCTGGCAGCTTCCGCTCGTGTCACTGGTCCTGGGGGCGATCGTCTTCTATGGGCTGCTTCCGTTGCGTTTCTCAGGCGCTGACACCCCGATGCGTTCCTCGGGCGGTGGATCGGGCCACTACATGTCTGTGAGCATGCAGCCCAACGCCCTGACCTTCTTCCTGACCGGGGTCGTGGTGGCGATCATCTCGGTGCTGGCGGAGCTGCTGCCCCTGTGGGTCTACTCCTCCTTCCCGGCAGTGCTGCGGCTGGCCGGTGGGAAGAAGGCCAGTGCGGCCTGGCGTGCGGGCACCTCCGGCGTGGCTCCGACGTCGTCGGCCCAGCAGTGGGCGTACAGCACCGACCCGGCCACGGGGGCCAGCATCGCCACGGACCCGGCCACCGGTGCCGTCTTCTCCATGGACCCGGCGACCGGCCAGTGGGTGGAGACCACGCCGGCCTCGCAGGCCCCGGCTCCCGGCTTCGGCGGTGTGGCTGCCGCGGGCGCGACTGCGTCGGGTGAGCTGCCCGAGCCCGCCCCGATGAGTGCGGCCTCGCGCAAGAAGGTCATTCTGGGACTGTCAGTCTTCGGGGTCGTGGTGGCGCTGGTGGTTGCCGGCGTCGTCGCGCTCAACGTCGTCAACGGCATGCGCGGACCCGAGAAGGCGGTCGAGAGCTACCTGACGCTCCTGTCGGAGGGGAAGGCCTCCGAGGCCACCAAGATGGTGGACCCCGGTGTTCCCAACGACCAGCGCAAGCTGCTGACCGACGACGCCCTCAAGGCCGCCAAGGCGAGGATCAAGGTCACCAAGATCGACAAGCCCACCATCTCCGGTGACACCGCCACGATCAAGGCTCACCTGTCCCTGGACGGGAAGGCCTTCGAGTACGACTTCACCGCCTCGAAGTCGTCGGGCTCCTTCGGCCTGGACAGCTGGAAGGTGGATAAGCCCCTCGTGGTCTCCGCGGACTTCAGCTCCTCCTCGCTCCCGGGGCTGAAGGTCGCTGGGGTTGCCATTGACCTGGCCAAGGAGAAGGACGGGTGGAGTGGGAGCCGCACCTCGACCCAGTTCGCCTACCCCGGTGTGTACCCGGTGTCGGCGCCGGACTCCGTCAGTAAGTACCTCTCTGCCAAGGAGACCTCCTTCACCCTGATTCCTTCGGGCAAGGGTGCCGCCTCGGAGGCCGAGTCGGTGGGCACCCAGAAGGTGGATGCCACTCCCACTGACGAGCTCAAGACCAAGGCGCTGGAGAAGGTCAAGGAGCAGACGAAGACTTGTGCGACCGTTCCGACGAACTCGGACAAGACCTGCCCCTACCAGACCTCCTCGGACATGACCTCGTTGTCGGTGGAGAAGGACGCCACGAAGGTGGAGTTCTCCGAGGACAGCAATGACCTGTCCTTCACCTCCGACGAGATCAACATCTCCGGGTCTCCCAAGCCGACGGCCTTCGACAAGAACCCCAGCCCCCGCAAGGCGAAGTTCACCTTCTCCGGGAAGGTGGAGCTGCCGGAGGGTGATGGCGAGCCCACCATCACGATCGAGTCCAGCAGCAGCGTCTTCTAGGGCCACTGGCCGGTGCCGGCCGCTGGGTCGGCACCGGCCAGCAGGATGCGTTCGCGGCGCGTCGTCTCAGGCGGTCACCTTCAGGGTGGAGCCGCCCGAGGCGACGCGCCGCACTGCGATGCGCTCGGCGATCTGGTCGCGCAGCTCGGCCACGTGGGAGACGATGCCGACGGTGCGCCCGCCGGCGCGCAGGTGGTCGATCTGGGCCATGACCGCCTGGAGGGTGTCGGCGTCCAGGGTGCCGAAGCCCTCGTCGATGAAGAGGGTCTCCAGGCTCACGCCCCCGGACTCGGCTGAGACGACGTCGGCCAGGGCGAGGGCCAGTGACAGGGAGACGTAGAAGGTCTCTCCACCCGAGAGGGTCCGGGGGTCGCGGGTGCGCTCGTCACCGAGGTGGTCGACGACGGCCAGGCCCAGTCCCTTGCGGCGCCTGCGTTGGCTGGTCTCCTCGGCGACCCGGATGAGCTCGTAGCGTCCGGAGGACATCTGGGACAGGCGCTCGTTGGCGAAGACGAGGACCTCCTCGAAGCGGGCCTGCAGCACCCAGGTGGCCAGGGGCGTGCCGGCCTCGTTCTCCCCGCGGGCGAGGTTCGCCACCCGGATGAGGTCGGCACTGGAGCCGGCCGCCTCCTCGTAGGAAGTGGCCGCCTGCTCGACGCCGTCAACGGCCCGGCGCAGGTGCTCGTGGGACTCGGCGGTGCGCGCCTGAGCGGAGGCGGCCTGCCTGGCGGCGGCATCTGCCTGGGCGAGCTCGGCGGTGGCATCCTCGAGGCGGTCCTCCTCCTGGCCGCTCAGGGCGGCGATCTGCGGGTCCTCCAGGCCCAGGCGGATCCGCTCGCGGGCGGTGGCGGCGGCGCGCACGCTGGCCGTCAGGGCCTCGATGGCACCGCGCTCCATGAGGGCCGCCGTCGCCTGGGCCGCATCGGTGAAGCCCTCCTCCTTCAGCGCGGCGGCCAGGTCCGCCAGGGCGCTGCGGGCCTGGGCCAGGGCGGTGCGGGCTGTGTCGACGTCGGCGGAGGCGTCCTCGGCCTCTTTGGCCCGCACGAGGAGCGCGGCGGCGCGGGCGGTGACGCTCGGCCAGGTCCCGCGCGCCTCCAGGCAGCGCCGCTGGTCCTGGGTGAGGGCCTCGCGCTCGGCCTCCAGGCGGCTGCGGGCGGACTCCTGGGCGGAGCGGGCGGCATCGAGTGCGGCGCGCTCCTGCTCGGTGCCGGCATCGAAGGCGTCGAGGCGCCCGGCCAGCTCCTCGGCGCCGTCGGCTGCGGCTCGCGCCGTGGCCAGGGCGGTGGCGGCCGCCTCCAGTGCCTCCTTGGCGGCGGGGGCATCCATGCCGTCACTGGTGCGCTGGGCCTCCTCAAGCCGGGTGGCACAGGTGTCGCGCTGCCGGAGGGCACCGGTGAGTGCCTCGTCGGCCTGCCGCTGCTGCTCCTCGGCGGCCTCGACCTGCTGACGGGTGGCGCCGTCGGTGCCGGCGGTGGCGGGGGGGGGGTGGGTGGTCGAGCCGCACACGGGGCAGGGCTCACCCTCGGTGAGCTCACCGGCGAGTGCCCCGGCGGTCCCGGAGATCCAGGCCAGGCGGGTGGCGCGAACTCGTTCGGTCGCCTCCCGTGCGAGCGCGGCCGCCTGAGCGCAGGCGGCGTCCCGCTGGGCGAGCTGAGTACTGAGCTGCTCGACGGCGAGGGCAGCCTGGTGGCGCTCCTCGGCCCGGGCCCGGCGGTCTTGAAGGCCGTCGAGGCGCTCGTGGGCCGCGCGCGCCGCCTCCAGCGTCTCCACCAGGGCGGTGCGCTGTGCGGGGCGCTCGGCGAGCTTCTCCGCGCGCTGCTCCAACTGGGCGGCGGCGCGCTGCAGCTCCGCCTCCCGCTGCTGCAAGGCACTTTCGCGCTCAGGGAGACCGGCCTCGAGGTCCACGAGGGTCTCGAGCTGCCCGTGCTCGCGACGGCAGTGGTGCGCCAGGTCGTCGAGGTCGTCGGGGCTCAGGGCCTCAGCGCGGTCCGTCTCCGATTCACCGGCCGCCACAGGGGTCTTTGCCGCGTCGGAGTCCTGTGGGGCCGTGTCCACTTCGGTGGCGCCGGCCCTGGCCTCGCTGGGTTCGGCCTCGAGGGTGGTGAGCTGGCGCTGCGCCTCACGGACTAGGGGCTCGATGAGAGCAGCTGGCGTCACCGCGGCACCGTGACTGCGAGCCGCGCTGCCGGTGGCCTCCTCTGCGCTGTCGGCACTGGTGACTCCGGCCTGTTCGGCCAGGTGGGCCAGTCCGCTCTGGTCGGCGCGGGCGGCCAGTGCGGTGACGGCCTGCTGGGCGCGGCGACGGGTGGCCTGCTCGGCTGCCAGGTAGGGCCGCACCCGGGAGGCTCGCTCGGCATCCCGGAGGTGCTCGGCGTCGGCGGCGTCCTGCTCAGCGCGCTCGGCCAGCCGCTCCTTCTCCTCGATGAGGGCACGGCGCCGTTCCAGGAGGTCGTGGAGACTCTGGGCCTCCTCGCGCGCCGACTGGGCCCGGGTGAGGGCCGCCCCCGCGGCCTCGGCCCGGGCGTCGGCCGATGCGACCCGGTTGCGTGAGTCCTCCAGCACCTGGGCGCCGATGCGGCGAAGAGCCGCCAGGTCCGGTGCGGCTCCCGCTATCGCCGCCTCCAGCACCTGGGCGGGCGTTGGAGCAGGACCAGCGTCGGCCTCCTCCGGCTCCGCACGGTCGGCGTCATCCATGGGCAGCGGCAGCGCCTCCTGGGTCCCTCCGGGCGGGGCCTGCGGTGACGAGTCATCCGGTGACGAGTCCTCTGGGAGAACCGCCTGATCGGCGTCGGCGGTCTCCTTCCCGGCATCTGCGGTCTCAGTGGGGGAGGGTGCCTCGGTGAGGAGGGGGTGTCGTCCCAGGGAGGTGACCTGCCCGCGCAGGTCGGCGGCGGCCTGCTCGACCCTCCGGGCCCCGTCCCGGGAGGTCTGGATGAGGGCGTCCTGGATGGCGTCGTAGATGCCGGTGCCGAAGAGATCCTTGAGGAGGTGCTGGCGCTCGGAGGAGTCGGCGCGCAGGAACCGGGCGAACTTGCCCTGCGGCAGGACGACCGTCTGCGTGAACTGCTCCCGGCTTAAGCCCACGGCGCGCGTGATCTCCGCGTCGGCGTCGCCCACGCGGGTGACGGGCTCGTCGAGCGGTTCCCCGCCGACCTCGGCCAGGTGCCAGAGCTTGACGGTGCCGTTCTGGGTGGTGGTGCCTTGCCCGCGCCGCTTGGCCCGCTCGTAGGTGGGGGTGCGGCGTACCCGGTAGACGCCGGCGCCGGTGGAGAAGACGAGCTCGATGACGCTCTCGGTGTGCGGGCCGACGAGGGTGGAGCGGATGCGCTCCTTGGAGGAGTCGGCCGAGTCGGCCACGTCCCCGTAGAGGGCGAAGACGATCGCGTCGATGATGGTGGTCTTGCCCGAGCCGGTGGGGCCGGTGAGCAGGAAGCGGCCGGAGGCGCCCACGGCGTCGAAGTCGATGTGCTCCCGCCCCGCGTAGGGGCCGATGCCGGTCATGGTCAGGGAGTGGATCCTCATCGCTCGCTCCTCGCGCTCGCCAGGGCGGACTCGTACGCGCTGCGCAGGACGCTGCGCTCGGAGGGCTCGGGGGCGCGCCCGCAGACGTTGTCGAAGAAGTCCTCGGTGATGCGCAGCGGGTCTGCTGCGGCGGTGACGGTGATGCGCTCGCGGGCTGTGCGCGTGGGGGCCTCGTGCTGGAAGGCCAGGAGGTTGGGGAATCTTTCCTTGAGGGTGGCTAGGGCGCCGGGTGGCCGCTCGCCCTGGAGGATGACGCGTACCCAGGCGCCGGTGGCGTCGTCGAAGGCGGGGGAGAGGAGCTCGGGCATGGTGCCGGTCAGGGTGCGTACCTGGTGCAGGACCGGGGTGGGAATGCGCTCGAGGCCGGTGACGCCGTCGGCGTCCAGGTCCAGCAGGACGGAGGACTTGGTGGCGGCGTTGCGGGCGCCTTCGGCCTCGTCGAAGGAGAAGGGCAGGGGTGAGCCGGAGTAGACCAGGCGTGGGCCGGCGGGCCGGGTGAGTTCCTGGGGCCGGTGGAGGTGGCCGAGGGCCACGTAGTCGAGGCCGCCGCTGCGCTCGGCCAGGGGTGAGCCGCCCAGGGTGGTGAAGACGCCGGAGGGTACGGAGTCGATGCCGCCGACGCGAATGTCTCGCTCGGACTCGCAGGCCTCGCCGCCGACGACGAAGGCGTGGGCCATGAGCAGGCTCGGTATGCGCCGGGTGTGGCGGGCGCGCAGGCGGTCCAGGTCTGCGGCCACGAGGCGTAGGGCGGCGGAGACGACGGCCTCGTGGGAGCGGGGCAGGCGTGGGCGCTCCGGTGGGTCGGGCTGGGAGGCGGTATTCCCGTTCTCGGCTTGGTCTTCTCCTGCTGTGTGCTTCGCGGGGGTCTCTTCGCCGAGGCGTTCGGCGAGGAGGGGCGGGAGGATCTCGCGGGCGGCGTCGGGGTCGAGGTAGGGCAGGGCGTGGATGATGGCGGCGTCGTTGCCGTCGGCGTCGGGCAGGATGATGCCGCGGTCGAGGCCGGCGGTGCGGGCCCGGATGATGAGGCCCTCGCGCATGAGGTCGGCGGCGAAGCCGAGGCGGCGGGCGGAGTCATGGTTGCCGGGGGTGAGGACCACCCGGGTGCGCTCGGTCAGTCGGCGCAGTGTCTCGTCCAGGAGGGCGACGGCGTCATTGGGCGGGATGGCGCGGTCGTAGACGTCCCCGGCGACGAGGACGGCATCGACCGACTCGGCGGTGACGAGCTCGACGAGGTGGTCGGCGAAGGCGGCGTGGGCGTCATCGAGCACGCGCCCGTGGAAGGTGCGTCCCAGGTGCCAGTCGGAGGTGTGGAGGATCCGCATACGGACACTGTCTCACAGCCCACCGACATCAATGACGGCACCCTGTGGCGGTCAGTCTCCGGATTCCTGTTCCGGGTCCTCCTCGGTGCCGTCCTGCTCGTCCTCTGAGTCCGACGGTGTCTCGAAGAGTTTCTCTGCGTCCTCAATTATTCCAGCGGCGCGATAAGCGTCTGCGAGGTTGTTGCGTGTGGCGAGGCTTCTGGGGTGGTCGGGGCCGAGGATGCGGGTGCTGTGGTTGAGGCTCTGCTCGAGCAGGGGGATGGCCGCACTGAGACTGCCGGCTGCTTGGTAGGCGCTTGCGAGGTTGTTGCGTGTGGTGAGGGTGTCGGGGTGGTGGGGGCCCAGGATGCGGGTGCTGTCGTTGAGGCTCTGCTCGAACAGGGGGATGGCCGCACTGAGTCTGCCGGCTGCTTGGTAGGCGCCGGCAAGGTTATTGCGTGACGCCAGGGTGTGGGGGTGGTGGGGGCC
>NZ_KV811028.1:149446-165060 GCF_001812965.1 Actinomyces sp. HMSC075C01 | reverse complement strand
CTCCCGTCACACGCCGCTCCGGCTCATCGATCCGTGGCAAGGCGCGTCTCCCACGGCAGCAACAAGAGGCTCAAACGCACCATGTTCCCCTCCGCCTTCGCCTCACTACGCTCCGACCCCGTCTCCCAGGCCTACTACCAGCGCAAACGCGACCAAGGCAAACCGCCTTGGGCCAGGCCGTCCTCGCCCTGGCCCACCGCCGCATCCTGACCCTGCACGCCATGATCCGCAACAACACCCTCTACGACCCACAACCAGCCACGAAACTACCCACCGCCGCTCGAAACACCACATAGGGGCACCCCCGGATCATCTACGGACAGGGGCAAGACAACCGTGCCCACAGCAGCTGGCCCAGCCCCGGACCACCAACAAGGTAGCGAGCCGTCAGCCAGCTGCTGACGGTACGCACAGTAGTGGTGGGGACGTCGAGAGCGGCACAATACGACAGCACTCGGAGCATATATTGCAAGCAGGAGTTCTTGGTCGAAAACAACTCTGACGCACGGTTCCGCGCGCACCCCAATCCGCCTCCCCGTCACGGTCCTATCCGCACTTCTCGGTCGCCCCAGAGCTCAGGCCACCAGTACCACCACCCCCCGGTTAGAAAACCTCAACGAACGTAACTGGAGCAAGCAAATCCACGACTCGGTTCACTCATTTCCGTAACTCGACGCCACTCTGTCAGCGAAACTGTCCTGCGCACAATTCCACAATTGCTGCGATACCAGTTATGGGGCTCAAGATCAACTTTCACAGTCATTTCTCGACCTCTTAAACTATCGAAGTAGTTAGCATACAATGACGAACCGGAGGAGTTAAACTGAACTGCAGCAGCAGAATAGGGTCTCCCTGTCAATTTAATTGTTCCGACCTTCATCCCTGCAGCCAAAGAGTATACTGAAACAGTATTCAAGGAATCAACATAAGCAAGATACTCGCCGTTGTTAGAAATGTTTACCGCCGAGGATCCTTCCAGGTAGGAACGTTGCTCAATTGTTCCATATCTCGTATTGGCAACAACAGTTCCATTCCTTGACGTACTGACAGTAGAACCGTCGTTAGCTAGCCAAACATAACGATTGTAGTTCTCCACTTTTCCATCATTATAAATAACTTTAAACATGCCGGCACTATAATTGTTGTCATTATTTTCCGAAACTACAACCCCGCGATCAGTCATTTCAACTACGTGATCTTCAGATGTAGTCTGACTAAACTGATGTGTGCTATAGTCAAAACTCCAAATGTCTGAACCATTTGAAAATTTTAAGGAACTTCCATCCCATACCCCTTTAATGTGTCCAGGATTGGACATAAGATGCCCGCGACCGGAGTCATTTTCAGTCCAAGATGGTATGACCCAACAACGATCAGAAGCACCACCTACCGCCCGATAAAGGCAAATCTTCCCGCTGTTTATAACAAAATAGTCTTCATCGGTTCGCCATGCAAGAAAATCGGCTTCTTCAACTATACTCTCCGAACCATCGTTAAAATTAAGGACAAAAATGTGACCACCTTTAGAGGTGTTCCAATACTGGGCCAAATATTTCCCCGACTGAGATGGGGCAATTCGGGAAACCGCACAGTCATCACACATGGGGCCTGCCGTCGATTCATACTCCCGAATTACTTTGGACGGGTTGTCCATCCTCCAGTATGACACGTTTGAACCGATCGCAGTGACAATCACATGCTTGGTCGGCACAGCCAAAGCAGAAAGTTCATTGCCGACAGGGAGGGAAGTGGAATCCCATTGATTAGATCGGCCATCTTCGACATCATACACAGTAAGTCCATCTGCGTTAATGACGGCAGCCGTTGATCCATCATCTGAGAGCGCTGGCAATGGAGATCTTACGTAGTATCGTTTGTCCCAATCAAGTTCCGCATAGGATACAGCCGGCTCGGTATTGTCGGGAGTATTCTGTTGCGACGATACGACCCCCTTTTCGCCGAAGCTATAACCGCCATTTGGCGAAAGAACAGGAGACTGATCGTCTGGGCCACTAATATAATTGCGCGTTCGATAAGCTGCCTGCTGGTCGACAAGAGAGTACGTATATATCGATGTATAGCTTTGGATAACCACCGATTCATCATCAGGTAGTGCAATCGCATCGTTCTCGTTAGTGGAGAAGTGACTATGCAAGTCAACGTCCGACCATCCACAATCTCGCGATTCGATATGCAGTACTTTCATAACTCCAGACTCCTGAGGCGGTAGCGCAACTGTTTTTCCGGATGGAGACACGGAGGCACCACCATAGCGATCTAACTTGCTGACGCATTCTTCCTTTCCTGATTTCCATAGTTTTACTTCGGCTTCATAGTATCCAGGGTAAGCATCACGCCATCCCGTTGCTACAACAACGTCTCCGGAACGATTCACGGAAATTCTTTTTATTGGAAAGCTTAGTTTTCCAATCTTCATCAGTGCGTTCGTTTCAGTTTCCCATCGTTCCATCGTTCCGTCTTCATGTCCAACGAATATCAGTGTTGCATCAGAATTTGCGGCCAGCGACGTAACGCTACTTGACGTAATTCGATTACCCGCCAGATTGCGGGACTCTACAACGGATTTGAACAGCGCTGCCCGAGTGACTTCATCTTGATGAAGATCCCACGCTTGCGCGGCATATAATTGAGAATCGGCTACATCACTATCAGACAACTCATTAGCTCGAGAAGCGAATGCTCTTGCAGTCGCGACATTTAAGTTCGACAAGGCTTCATTCCGTGCAGATACCGCAAACCAGGAAATTGCCACCGAGATCGTGAGAAGGATGGCGAGTATTGAGAAAGATAGCCGCCGAAATCTCACAAGGCGATTCTGACGCTTGTTCTCGCGATCTAAAAGAGCTTCTTTCGAAGTATTCTGAACCCGCGACGATATACTAAGAACCGCGTCGAGAAATTCTGGATGATTTTCTAAGGATTCCTGCGACTCGCTCCGACCTCTCAGATCTATCCATAGAGGCTCATCATTAATCTTATTTAGGATCTCTCTCGGAATATTTGTCGTTGTTTTGGAAAAGCTCTCCGTTTCTCGATCCCAACAGATGACACCATCATCCACTATGAGTATGAGTTTCTCAACGCCATTCCGTTCAATGTACCAATTAAGTTCTTTAATGACCGGATCTGATTTTGCGGCGTTCTCAGAGCAAATATACACAAGCCATTCGGACCGCTTCACAATACTCTCAAGCTCTTTTTCCAACCTCATCGTCGGTCCAAGAGAGCTTCGATCTAAGAATACGTTTAACGCCCGGAAACTGTACCATTTTCGGCTGAGTTTTTCTAAGTTGTCGTGCAACGTAAACGCGAGCGTTCTAGATGGGTCGTGGCTGTAGGAAATAAACACGTCAAAGTTGCCTACTCGTCGATGTTTCCATCGCATCCACTGAACTTTAACCATAGACGTCAATTTATCGGCAAGATCTCGCTTCACTGGGAGCTCCCTACGTAGTCGACGTTCACGCTGTGGCTATTCGTCTTCGAAATCCAAAGCGGATGTTTCAGTTCGATTGAACTGGATTGTTACGTACTCTACCACGCAGACACGATGGTGGTGCCGTCACCCTGGGCAGGGTGACGGCACCACCATCGTCAGATTCTGTTCAGCAGGCCATCGGCCCACTGATACGTGTCAGGCCTTGGGGGCGTTGACGTCCTCGGGGAGGGCCTTGCGGGCCACCTCCACGAGGGCCTTGAAGCCCTCGGGCTCGTTGACGGCCAGCTCGGCGAGCATGCGGCGGTCGATCTCCACGCCGGCCAGGCCAAGACCCTGGATGAAGCGGTTGTAGGTCAGGCCCTCGGCGCGGGCGGCAGCGTTGATGCGCTGGATCCACAGGCGACGGAAGTCGCCCTTGCGGGCGCGACGGTCGCGGAACGCGTAGACGCCGGAGTGGGTGACCTGCTCCTTGGCCTTGCGGTAGAGGCGCGAGCGCTGGCCGCGGTAGCCCGAGGCCTTCTCGAGAACAGAACGACGCTTCTTCTGGGCGTTAACAGCCCGCTTCACACGTGCCATGGTGAGACTCCTTGGTGGGTTGGGCGGTCAGCGACCGAGCAGCTTCTTGACCTGGCGGACGTCGGCCGGAGCGACCGGCTGGTCCTGGGACAGCTTGCGCTTGCGGCGGGAGGACTTGACCTCCAGCAGGTGGCGCTTGTTGGCCTGCTCGCGCATGAGCTTGCCGCTGCCGGTGACCCGGAAGCGCTTCTTGGCACCGGAGTGCGTCTTGTTCTTCGGCATGGGTAATTTCCTCTTCTCGGTCCCTGGGAGACGCGTGGTCGCCGGGACTGCGGACCCCGCTCACGGTGGCGAGGGGGTGGGTCGGTGGTGTCAGGTGAGTGTCGAGTGCGCCCTCGGGTGCACTCAGGCGTTCTCGCCGGCAGGCTTCCCGTCCGAGGCCTTGGCGCCCTTGGGTGCTCGGCCCGCGTGCTTCTCGGCACGGCGGGCGGCGCGGGCCTCCTCACGGCGGCGGCGCTGGTCGGACTTGACCTCGGCCTTCTTACGGACCGGGGCCAGGACCATGACCATGTTGCGGCCGTCCTGACGGGGGTGGGACTCGATGGTGCCCAGCTCGGCCATCTCCTCGGCCAGGCCCTGCAGGAGCCTGATCCCGAGCTCGGGCCGGGACTGCTCGCGGCCGCGGAAGCGGACGATGCACTTGACCTTGTCCCCGCCCTTGAGGAATCGCTCGACGTGGCCGCGCTTGGTGGCGTAGTCGTGCTCATCGATCTTGGGGCGGAACTGGATCTCCTTGAGCTGGGTGTTTGCCTGGTTGCGTCGCGCGTCGCGCGCCTTCATGGCCGACTCGTACTTGAACTTGCCGTAGTCCATGAGCTTGCACACCGGGGGGCGGGCGTCGGGTGCCACCTCGACCAGGTCGAGGTCGGCCTCCTCAGCCAGACGCAGGGCGTCCTCCACACGGACAACGCCGACCTGCTCGCCGCTGGGGCCGACGAGACGCACTTCGGGAACGCGGATCCGTTCGTTGATACGGGGCTCGCTGATGTCGGTTCCTCACTCTGAGTCACGGATGGTTGCGGAACGAGGAAAGGCCCCCGTTCCTGCCGCGCAGGTCGGAGGCCTCGTGATGAGCGCGTTCTCCGCACGGCCGTGGCCGAGCAGGGACCGCGAAGGGCTTGTCACCCTCGCATGAACCCGATTCCCGAAAGGAACCCAGGTGGGATCGCTCCGCTTGCGCACCGGGGCAAACCCCGGGTGGTCAGTAAGGAATACTACCAGGACAAGAGCTCGCTCTCCCACTGCATCCTCGCCATATTGGCGTGAGTCCTCCCACGTATGAGGCGGATTCTGAGGCGAGGCAGGCCGTCAGGAGACCCAGCGGTTCGTGCAGACTCCCCACACGACGGCGATAATGCCGGCGGCGGTCTGGATCCCGAGCAGCGGCGTCGTCGGCGCCGCGATACCACTGGCGACGAGCGCCGTGGTCAGTGCTCCTACGACGGCGGCGTCGGGCCCTTGAGTCAGCATCTGCACCAGTCCCGGCGGTAGGGAGCCCACGGGCGAGGTGACGAGTCCGGCGGCGAAGTCGGGCATCTCCCGATACCCGGAGCGCAGTGCCGCCCCGGCCCAGGCGCAGCCGCTCACCAGGGCCAGGGCGACCACGATGGCGAGCCCCTTCCAGGCGGCCGCAGCCCCGAGGGCCGCCATGGCCGGGACCAGGCTCAGCAAGGACCACGTACTCATGAGGACGGCTGGCACGAGCAGGTGGCCTGCGCGCACCACTCGGGGCGCCACCGGCCAGGAGGCGTCAGGACCGCCGTCGAACCAGGCCTGACGTGCCGGCTCGGCAACAGCCAGCGTCGCGATCCAGCCTCCGATGAGATAGCCGACGGCGCGCAGAGGGTCGCCGACGGCTCCGGACAGGAGCGGCAGCACCGCGATGGCCAGCCCGACCCCCATCTGAAGCAGACGCCGGCGCTGGCGGCGCAGCAGGAGCCAGTCCACCTGAGCCACTCCCATCAGCACCCCAAGGGAGCGGGGCAGCCGGCTCCCGATCCGCGCCGCCCACAGCGGTGAAGGTTTCACGGGCCGGGCGGGATCCGGGGAGAGCAACCGCCCCAGGGCCCTGGTATCCAGCGACAGCAGTGAGACGTGCGCGCCGAAGGACCGCGCGACGACGGCCAGCAGTGCGGCATCATGCACCTGCCCCAGGCTGCCTCTGGCCCGCCTCCATTCCATGACGGCCAGGGCGGCCAGCACCCCGGCCAGGAGGACGACCGCCGTGTTCCCGAGCGGGGAGCGAGGGAAGGGAAGCGCCACACCGGCCAGGCATGCTGCGGCCCCCGTCAGGACGAGACGACGGCGCAGCGGCTCGACACCGCGGTTAAGGATCTGGGCCTTGATGAGCTCGGTGAGCACCAGGCAGGTCCCGGCCGACATCAGGGCAGGCCACGCCGTGGCGGCGACCCAGCCGCCTCCGGCCGCCAGCGCTGGGAGCACGCCCACCGTGGCTCCCACAGTGGCCGCGATGAGGTACTCGACGCGGGCCACCGGCACCAGGAGACCTCCCCGCTGCCCGGGCATGGGCAGCCACCAGGCGGCCTCGTGGGGGCGCAGGAACAGCGGGCCGAGCCGCCCGAGTGAACCGACACCGACCGCCGCCAGCAGCACAAGCAGCGCCAGGAACCCCCACCCGGGATCGAGGCCCACCGTGGCGAAGCCGCCGAGCATGTCGGTCCCGGCCGCCGAGGCGGGCCGATCCACGACCAGCCGACGCAGATATGGGGCCAGGATCGCCACGGCGATGATGAGCGTCAGGAGCGCGGAGTAGACGTCCCCCACGAGTGCCCAGACACCGCGGCGGTGCCGTCGGGTGCAGCGCCTCACCCAGCTGCGCAGCGCGGCCCCGTCGGGAAACGCCGTCTTGTCCGGGACTGTGGACAGGGGCTGCTCCTCCCACGCCCCCAGCGGCGTCACCTCAGCCCCTCCTCAATGGCGCGCACGCCGTCATCCACGCTGAGCATCCGGGTGTCGCGTCCGACGAGGAGCACGTCAGTGGCCGCTTCCTCAACGATCTCCGGGTCGTGGGAGACCATGAGCACTCCCCCACCGGCCTCACGCTCCTCGACGAGCATGTCGGCCAGGAGCAGGCGGGTCACCCGGTCCAGGCGCTGCTCGGGCTCGTCGAGGACCAGCAGCCTGCGGGGCCGGACCAGGACTGACGCCAGTGCCAGTCGGCGCCGTTGTCCCGCGGAGAGCTCCTCTGGCAGGTGCCCCGCGAGCCGTCGCAGCTCGAGGTCCTCCAGCAGGTCACTGACCCGCTCATCGGCCTCGACGACGCCGTGCCCGAAGCAGACCATCCGCAGGTGCTCGGCGATGGTCAGGGTGGGGAAGAAGGACTCCTGCCCCAGATCCGTGGCGAGGGCGGCACGCTGGGCGCCTGAGCGGGGATCCGGGACGTGTCCGAGTACGTGAACCTGCCCCGCCAGCGGGCGCAGCAGCCCGCAGCAGGTGCGCAGGATCGTCGACTTGCCGGCCCCGTTGACCCCGACCAGCGCCAGCACCTGGCCGGGAAGCAGGTCGAAGGTCGCCGGGGCGCAGACCGGCTGGTCACCGTATCCGACACTGAGGTCGCGGGCGCTCACCAGCGGCTCACGGCTCGCGGCCGGGGGCTGGGTGCCTCCGGTGAAATCATGTCCGTTTCCAGGTGGCAGCCCAGGGTCCGGCCCAGATGGGGCTGAGGTGGTCGACATCGCACTCATCAGTACTATTCCAGCACACTAATTTTCGGTGGCCTGGTCGAATCGGATGCCTTACGCTCCGCAGTCATGGATTGGAACAGCGTGAGGACGCCGGACCCGAATGGTGCGTCAGACGGCGATTCCGCCGTCTCCCGTGAGGCAGGGACCGACTGGAGCACCACGAGGGACCCGGGCCCCGGCCGGGTGACGGTCTCGACCCGGGATCTCGCCCAGGTCCGTGCGATCGCTGAGGCCTGTGCCCGGATCGCCCAGAATGACGGACGATCCCAGGACGGCCAGGCTCTGCGCGACGTCGTTGCCCGCTTCGACCAGGTGGCCGGGCCGTTGGAGGACCACTACGGACAGGTCAGGCAGTGGGAGGCCCTGATCCTGGGCCGCTCCTGAGATCGGCTCCCAACCGCCCCGATTAGGCGGGAAGCGGGCACAGCTCCACGGTGTCGATGAGGTCGCCCCATGCCGGGTTGACCATGACGTGCTGGCAGCCCTCCAGGCTCCGGGCCACGCCGGCACGACCACCTGCGGCGTCGATGCGGATGAAAACCCGCAGCTCGGCTCCCTCACCGGGCCCGAAGGCCACGCCGGTGACTCCGTCAACCTCCTGGAGCTGGGCGCGCACCTCGGCCTGAACCGGCTCGTTGCGCCATGAGGGCACCCACGCCTCTCCCCCAGCCAGGGCCACGACGGCGGGGCGCGGCAGGCGCAGGTCCCGGCTTCCGGGGTCGAGCACCCACAGCTGGTCGGTGGACAGGCAGGCCACCTGCGCCGCTCGCCGCGGCGTCACGGGCACGGGGCGCACGTCACTGCGCCACCGGTTCATGGCCTCAGCACTGGTGAACACCGGCAGGGCGATGTGCCCGTCGGGCAGGCTCACCGCCAGGGTCGCCGCATCCTGGCAGGCGTCGGCGGTGTGCACCTCATGAGCCGGAACCTGCGGCGCACCATCGCCCGACGGGCCCTGGGGCAGGGTCACGGACTGCGCCTGGCTGCCCCCCAGGCGTCCAGGAAGGGCGTGAGCGGCCACGGGAACGATCAGCCGGCCACTGACGAGGGCCGCCCACAGCTTATCGAGGTACTGATGACGCGGCAGGTCCACGGCCTCCAGCGCATCGCGCACCTCTGGCCTGATCGCACCGTCGTCGTCGGAGAAGGGTGCCGGCGCGGCAAGAAGACGCTCCAGCTTGGCCCGCGCGGCCATGGCCGCCGCCACCTGGGAGACCTGCGGAGGCTCGGTCACCGAGTCGCCGACCGGCCCGGGGACTGGTCCAGGAACTGCCTGCTGGTTCTGCGCTGACTGGCTCACGGCCCTCACGGTAGCGCCTTTCCGATCCACCTTGTTCCTGACATCGGCGAACAGGGCGACGATGCGGGAGCCGGGGCGCCAAGGGCCCGGAGTAGTCAGGAACGAGCCTGCGAGGGCTCGCACCTCTCCTCGTCACCAGCCACGGCCAGGGCATCCTGAAGGGTGAAGTTGCCGTTGTAGAGCGCCTTGCCGACAATTGCGCCCTCCAGTCCCAGCGGCGCTAGACGGCGCAGCGCGACCAGGTCGTCGAGATGGGCGATACCGCCGGAGGCGACCACCGGCGCCGCGGTGCGCTGGCAGACGTCGGTGAGCAGGGCGGTGTTGGGGCCGCTCAGCGTGCCGTCCCGGGTGACGTCAGTGACGACGTAGCGCGCGCATCCTGCGGCATTGAGCCGCTCGAGGGTCTCCCACAGGTCTCCGCCCTCCTTGGTCCAGCCGCGGGCCGCTAAGGTGGAGCCGCGCACGTCGAGGCCGACGGCGATCTTCTCCCCGTGCTCGGCGATGACTCGTTCGGTCCACTCGGGGTTCTCCAGAGCCGCCGTCCCCAGGTTGACCCGGGCGGCTCCGGCGGACAGGGCGCGGGCCAGTGAGGCGTCATCACGGATGCCTCCGGAGAGCTCCACCTTGATGCCGACCTCGCCGACGATGCGCGCGAGCAGCTCATGGTTGGAGCCGCGCCCGAAGGCGGCGTCGAGGTCCACCAGGTGGATCCACTCGGCCCCGGCGCGCACCCAGTCCCGGGCGGCGTCGACGGGGCTGCCGTAGTCCGTCTCTGAGCCGACCTCTCCCTGAAGGAGGCGGACGGCCTTGCCATCGGCGACGTCGACGGCGGGAAGTAGAGTGAGCATGCGTGTCTCCTGCAGAGGTCGTGGGATGGCTCGAGTGAGGTCAGAGGGTCGTCAACCAGTTGCGCAGCAGCTGAGCCCCTGCGTCACCGGACTTCTCGGGGTGGAACTGCGTGGCGCACAGGGAGCCGTTCTCGACGGCGGCGATGAAGTCGTGGCCGTGAGTGGCCCAGGTAACCTGCGGCAGGCGGGTGGGGCCGGGGCCGAGCAGCTCGGCAGGGTCCTGGGTGGCCGCATAGGAGTGGACGAAGTAGAAGCGCTCGTCGGCAACGCCGTCGAACAGGACGGAACCCGCGGGAGGACGGACCAGGCTCCACCCCATGTGCGGGACGACGTCGGCTCTCAGGCGGGACACGGTGCCGGGCCACTGTCCCAGCCCCTCCTCAGCGGTCCCGTGCTCGTCGGAGCGCTCGAACATGACCTGCATACCCACGCAAATTCCCAGGACCGGCCGTCCCCCGGCCAGGCGCCGCTCGATGAGGCGAGGTGCGTCGACCGCCCGCAGCTGCTCCATGACCGCACCGAAGGCACCCACCCCGGGGACCACGAGCCCGTCGGCCTCGGTGACCTCGTGCGGGTCGCTGGTGAGGGTCACCTGCGCGCCGACGCGTTCCAGAGCGCGCACCGCTGAGCGGACATTGCCGGATCCGTAGGACAGGACGGTGACACGGGGCGCTCGCATGTGACACACCCTACCGTCCCTGCAGATCATTCTGAGTATCCTCCACACTCTGAAACGCCCTGTGACGTGCGCAGAACCGGAACCGGCAGCGTTGGCTCAACAGCGTCGGCGCAGCGGTCCGGATGGCGCGTCGAGCTGGTCGCGGCCTCGCGCGGGCATGGCGCGAAGGCGCGGGCGCAATGCGTGATCTGAATCCGGGTCGTCGGCTTCCTTTCACGATTTCCCCCAAGATGGGCGAGTATTCGTCTGTGAGCATGCAGTTCCCCTCCGGCCAGGCCCAGCCTCCGCCTTGGCCGGCATCCCCTCCTCCCCCGCTTTCGCAGGCCTCCTCGAGCCACTCCCCCGCAGCGGCGGGGACAGGTTCGGCCGGTTCCAGCGGGTCGCGCAGCGCTGCGCCGTTCTCCATTCCCGGAGTGCGGATCACCTCGGTGCTGGGGCGTGGCGGCTTCGCCACGGTCTATGCCGGCGTGCAGGACTCCCTGGAGCGTCCGGTCGCCGTCAAGGTGGACTCCCGCCCCTTGGATGATCCCCGCAATGAGCGGCGGTTCATGCGTGAGGTGCAGGCGGCCTCGAGGATCTCGGGGCATCCTCACGTGGTCTCCCTGGTGGACACGGGCAAGCTGCCCGATCTGCGCCCCTACCTGGTCATGGAGCTGTGTGCGGGCGGCAGCCTCTACGACCTCGTCTCGCGCGGCCCGACCCCCGCCTCTGACGCCGTGGCCCTGGTGGAGGCCGCGGCCTCGGCCCTGGGGGCCGCCCATGCGGCCGGCGTCATGCACCGGGACGTCAAGCCCGCCAACATCCTTCTGGACTCCTATGGCTCTCCCCGGCTATCGGACTTCGGTATCGCCGCTGTCCAGCGCGAGGGTCAGGACCCCACCGTGACCCTGGAGTGTCTCACCCCCGACTTCGCCGCGCCGGAGGCCTTCATGCTGGCCAGCCCCGGCCCCGAGGGGGACGTGTGGTCCATGGGTGCGGTGCTCTTCGCCCTGCTGACGGGCCGGGGTCCCCGACGTGGCCCCGACGGCGTGCAGCGCAGCCTGCCGGAGATCGTCCGGTCCCTCGACGCCCCCCTGAACCTCACTGACCCGAACGTTCCTGAGGTCCTGCTGCCGCTCCTGGGCAAGGCGATGGCTCCGGATCCCAAGCACCGCTACCGCAACGGCACGGAGCTCACGGGGGCCCTGGGGCAGATCCGTGAGTATCTGGGGACGGGAAACCTGGCCGTCGGCGGACCGGTGACCTCATTGCGGCTGGTTGAGGCCGGACTGGCGCCGCCTCCGCGTAGCGAAGAGGCGGGCTCACCCGACTCCTACGCTCCCAGCAGTGCATCACAGCGGGCGGCATCGGACTCCGTCTTCCCGGTCCGCCCCGCCAGATCCTCGGGGTCCGCCGCCTCAGCCCCCTCGATCGTCTCAGGCGGGCCGGAGCGCTCCGACAAGGCTCTGCTCAACGCCCCGGTGTCAGCTCAACGGAGTCAGTCTCTGAGACTCTCCGGCCGAGAACGTCGGCGAATCACTCTGCGCTCCACAGCGATCGGCGCGATTGTCGGCCTGGTCGTCGGTCTGGGCGCAGGGTGGGTGGCGGGTGCCCGTCTGGCTCCCGCCACCAGTGCCACCAGAGCATCAGGAGCCGCGTCCCAGCCCGCATCCCAGCCCTCGTCGTCGAGTCAGGACAACGCCTCGACCCCACCGCACCCGGTGGGTACCTGCCTGGCGGGCACCACCTCGATCTCGGGCCAGACCACGGCCAGGAAGGTCAGCTGCAACGAGCCCCACTCCTGGGAGGTCTACCGGGTGGGGACCCTGGCGGAGAGCACCTCGGGCTCCAGTGATGACGACCTGGCGGCCGATCCCAACGTGCAGGCCACCTGTACCGCGCAGGCCGCCCAGCAGTACGGGGCCGCCGCCCCGAGCACATCTGTGCTGGGACCGGGGGAGGCCGGCTGGAACACAGGGAAGCGGGGCTTCTCCTGCATCGCCTCCGACAAGGGCGGGCAGCGGACGAGCTCCTACGCCGGCTAGGAGTCGCTGCCCGCCGGCCAGCAGCGGGCGGCGCGTGCTGGTGAGGTCATTGCGGGGGACGGCGCAGGCCGCGTCCGAACCAGCGCATCGCCCGGGGCGCCTGGATCTCGGAGGACTTCACCGCTCCGGGGACGTCGTCGGCGTTGATGACTCCCAGGAGGATGTCCTCGACGACCTGGTCCATGGAGGACAGCAGGAGCCCCGCCGACGCCTCCTCGCCGGGCTGACCGTTGGTGAAGTGGCGGGCGGTGATCGTCCCGGACAGGCCGGACTCGATACCGACGTCGGTGGCCAGGTCGGCGGTCATGAGGACCGCCCCGGCCCGTGACAGGCGGGAGAGCTGGGCGGCCAGCTCCGCGGCCTCTGCGGGCTCGGAGTCGGAGCCGCCGAGCAGCTCGGCCACGTCCCAGTCCGAGTGGGCGGAGACGAACTGCTTGACCGCGAAGGCCCCGCTGGAGGAGGGCACCACGGTGCAGTCGAGGTCCAGCAGGGAGCACATTCCGGCCAAGCCGTCGGCCCGGTTCAGCGGCGTCATGACGACGGCGACCTTGACCGCCCGGGGAGCCTGGTCCTCGGACTGACCGGGCACGTAGGAGCTCAGGGAGTCGGCCGCGGCGGCGATCTGCGCCTCCTGGGCATCGGTGAGCCGGGACGGGCCCTCGGTGTCCTCCGCTCCGCCCTGTCTCCCGTTCAGGGGATGGTAGGTGTTGTGGGGGACGTCGCCGGGCCTGACGTCTGCTGGTCCGCTCTGCCCCGCGGAGCCGGCCGATACGGAGTCATCCCCCGCCAGGGTCCGCAGGCCCGGTTCGCTGTCGGCCTCCTGCACAGCCCCCAGGTCTTCGGCCGAGAGGTCGTCGGGGATCTCCACGTCGCCCATGAGGGCGGCGAACTCGGCATCCAGGTCGCGCTGGTGGTCCTGGTGGTCGTCATGGCTCTCGTCGGGCCGGGGGGTCTGGTCCATCACAGGCTTCCCTTCGTGGATGGGATGGTCTCGACGCGGGGGTCGTCCTCCACGGCGGCGCGCAGGGCGCGCGCCAGCGCCTTGAACTCGGCCTCGGCGATGTGGTGGGGATCGCGCCCGGACAGGACCCGCACGTGCAGGCAGATGCCGGCGTGGTAGGCGATGGCCTCCAGCACGTGACGCACCATGGAACCGGTGAAGTGGCCGCCGATGAGGTGGTGGACGAAGGCCTCGGTCTCCCCCTCGTGCACCAGGTAGGGGCGCCCGGAGATGTCGACGACGGCATGGGCCAGGGCCTCGTCCAGAGGGACGCTGGCCTCACCGAAGCGGCGGATACCGCGCTTGTCCCCCAGCGCCACGCGCAGGGCCTCACCGATGCAGATGGCGGTGTCCTCCACGGTGTGGTGCACGTCGATCTCGGTGTCACCGGTGGCGCGCACTGTCAGATCGATGAGCGAGTGGCGCCCCAGAGCGGTGAGCATGTGGTCGTAGAAGGGGACGGTGGTGGAGATGTCGGTCTGACCCGTGCCATCGAGGTTGATCTCGACGACGACGCTTGACTCACTCGTGGCTCGCTCAATGCGCGCGGTACGGCTCATAGGTGCTTCCTCAGCATCGGGTGTCGTGCTTTTTCAGCACAGTGGTTCATAGGTGACTTAATCGATAGCAACCCTACCGGTCCTAGGCGCTGATCGCTGCCGGCATCCTTGTCATCCGCCGACGGCTGCGGTCAGGGCGGTGCGCAGGCGTGCCATCTCGTCGGGCGTGCCGATACTGGCCCGCAGGAAGCCCTCGGGGCCGACGACGCGGATGAGGACCCCGGCGTCGAGCAGGGCCTGCCAGACGGCCTCGCGGTCGGGGAACGGGCCGAACAGGACGAAGTTGGCGTCTGATTCGTGCGCGACCAGTCCCTGGGCTCGCAGCCACTCAACGAAGGCATCGCGCTCATCGCGCAGGGAGGCCACCTGAGCCATGAGCTCGTCGCGGTGGGACAGGGCGGCCAGGGCCGCCGCCTGGGTGACGGCGGAGAGGTGATACGGCAGACGCACGACGCGCAGGGCGTCTACCAGGGCGCGGTCGGCGGCCAGGTAGCCCAGGCGCAGGCCGGCGGCACCGAAGGCTTTGGACATGGTACGGGTGACGGCCAGGTGCGGGTGGGCCGGCCCCACCAGCTCCAGGGCGCTGGGCACTCCTGAACGGCGGAACTCGGCGTAGGCCTCGTCGATGACGACGACGCAGTCGCTGGACCGGGCGGGCGAGCCGATCTCGGCTCCGAGTATGGGACCGTGGCCGCGGGCCGCCTCCAGGATCCGCTTGATGTCCTCCAGCGGCAGGGCGGTTCCGGTCGGGTTGTTGGGGCTGGCCAGGACGACGACGGCCGGCCGAAGCTCGTTGATCGCGCTCACCGCGGCGTCGACGTCGAGGGTGAAGTCCTTGCGGCGCGGTCGCGTCGCATAGTCGGTTAAGGTGTCGCGGGCGTACTCGGGGTACATCGAGTAGGTGGGGGTGAAGGTCAGGCAGGTGCGCCCGGGGCCTCCGAAGGCCTGGAGCACATGGAGCATGACCTCGTTGGAGCCGTTGGCCGCCCAGATCTGCTCAGGGGTCAGATGCGCACCGGACTCGGCCGCGAGATAGTCCGCGAGCGCGGCCCGCAGCCGGGGGAAGTCCCGCTCCGGGTAGCGGTTGAGCCCCTGGGCGGCCTGAGCCACGGCGGTGGCGATCGACTCGATGACCGCGGCCGAGGGCGGGTAGGGGTTCTCGTTGACGTTCAGCCGCACGGGGACGTCGATCTCGGGGGCCCCGTAGGGGGTCTCGCCCTCCAGGTCCGGTCTCAGGGGCAGGTTCGCGTTCACACCTGGAGTCTACGGCTCAGTCCGCTCCAGCGGTTGGGCCGCCCGTCCGGCGGTGCGCACGGCACCGATGTGCTGTCTCATGACTTCTGAGACACCAGTTGGGCGGCTTGCCGGGGGACCGTGCTACACACCACGCCTGACCAGCTCAGCCCCGCCCTCCGGGCTCACCCTTGAATGAGCGCCTCGCGTTCGTAGGGTAGCCCTCGCGT
>NZ_KV811028.1:60005-149346 GCF_001812965.1 Actinomyces sp. HMSC075C01 | reverse complement strand
AGTGCCTCAGAAGCCACGACACTCACATGTCTCAGAAATGAGGAGACAACACAGTGCTCTCGGCACTGAGGGCGACGGTCGCAGCGTCCTGCTTGGGGGCGTTGTCAGTGCGGCTCGCTGGTGAGCATGATCTCCTGAAAGTCGAGGCGGTTCAGGGCGTGCTCCAGGGAGTCGGCCGAGTAGAGGCCCTCGTCGCCGGCGTCGAGAAGGGCTTCGCGCTGGGCTCGGATTATGTCCAGGGCTCGTTCTCGCATGGGGGCGAGGTCGTCGTGGCGCCAGGTGGGGTCGGTCCAGGCCTTGGCGACGGCTGCTGGCGAGACGACGACGTCGTTGCCCTGCCTGCGTACGAGGCCGTGCTGCTCAGTGGTGGGGCTGAGGCTCTCGTTGTTCTCGGGGTCGGGGGCAGTCGGTGAGACCTTGTCCAGCCCGGGAGTGCTCGTCGTCGTTTGAGCGCCCGAGGCGCCGGGGCCTGCGGCACCGGTGGGTGCGGTGTGCTGGGAGGCGCCGCGAGTACCGACGGAGGCGACGTCGCGGGCGGCGTTGACCAGCAGCAAGATGACGGCGGCCTTCTCCTCCTCGTCGGCGGGGCCGGCCATGGCGGGTCTGACGACGCGGACCAGTGCGGGCAGCGAAAGTCCTTGGATCGTCAGTGATCCGGCGGCCACGAGCATGGCCACCAGGAGGAGGAAGGAGTAGTGAGGCGCTGTGATCGGCAGGGTCTGGGCGGCTGCCAGGGTGATGGCGCCGCGCATTCCCGCCCAGACGATGACGGCGCCCTCGCGTGTGCCCAGGGGCTCGGCTGCGAAGTAGTCCAGGTCGGCGCCTCGGCGTCTGACCCGGCTGGAGAGGCTGCGTGCGCGCCGGGCGATGCTCTCGTGGTTGGTCGCCTGGCGGAGCTTGCGCTGGACCTGCGCGAAGGGGCGCCGGTCCCAGGGAACCGGGGGCATCTCGGCCTCTCCACGCACGATGGCCGAGCAGCGATTCTGGAACTGGTGGATGGCCTCCGCGTTCTCCTGCCAGTGGATCGCCCAGCGCGCGGTCCGGTGGCTGAGGAGCTTGAGCATGGGTGTCACCACGAGCGCCCGGATGACGACGGTCAGCGCCCCAGCGATGACAGCGACCGCGATGGCCCGGACAACACCGAGAGCTGAGGCGCCGACCTTCTCCACGATGCCGAAGAACTCCAGCCCCATGACCAGGAAGATGAGTCCTTCCAGGGTGAGCTCGACGGTGTGCCAGTTGGTCCGTGAGGCTACCCGGTGGGCGGGTGGCAGCATCCGGGGGCCGCGGTGGCCGGTGATGAGCCCGGCGACAACGGCTGCCACGAGGCCCGAGCCGTGCATGTGCTCGGCCGGGATCGCCGCGAGGAAGGGCACGGTGAAGGACACGACCGTGTCCACGGTGGGGTCGGTGATGTGGGAGCGCACCCGCAGACTCGCCTCGCCGACGAGCCAGCCCACTCCCAGGGCCACGAGGACCGCCAGGGCGAAGCCGCCCAGCACGCCTCCGACACTGACGCCGCCGGATGCTGCCGCTGAGACGGCGGAGGACAGGACCACCAGTGCGGTGGCGTCGTTAAGCAGTCCTTCCCCTTCCAGGACGGTGATGATGCGTTGGGAGACTCCCAGCCGGCGGGCGATGGAGATGGCCACGGCGTCGGTGGGGCTGAGGATCGCTCCCATGGCGATGGCCCAGGCCAGAGAGAGCCCCGGGACCAGGAGGGTGAGGACCGCGCCGATCACCGCGGCGGACAGGGGCACCAGCAGGATGGCCAGCACCGCCACCGGGACGAGCTCGCGGCGGAAGTTGATGGTGGAGATGCTCACCGCCGTGGAGAACAGCAGCGGCGGAAGGACTCCTTCCAGGACCACCTGGGGGTCCAGCTCGATCGCCGGGATGAAGGGCAGGAAGCCCACCGCTGTCCCACCCGCCAGGAGGATCAGCGCCGGGGCGACCCCGATGCGGTCGCTGAGCTGAGAGGCCGCCGCAATGGCCAGAATGCCTAGCACGGCGATGATGAGGAGGTCCATGGGCCAAGGGTATCCAAGTGCATCGGCGATGACGCTGGGGCTTCAGCAGTCGTGGTCGGTGAAGCCGGGGAAGTCCATACCTACCCCAGGGGTGCGCCGTGCACGACCGGCTCTGAACCTACGGTCCCCACGCTCGGGAAAGTCCTCTCCAAGAAGAGCGTCGCCGCCTTGACGGGGACGTCCCCCGCGGCGCGGCCCACCGTGGCCCGCCCGCCTACGTCGCCTGCCACAGTCCGCTGATGGGTCGACGTCGTCGACCTCCGGGCCGAAGCCGGGGCCATAATCCGGAGCGAATGCGGGACCGGGGCCGAAGGGGCTGAAGGGGCCGAAACCGTGCTCGCGCATGCGCATCATGGCCTCGAAGCGCTCCTCGCCCATACGACGACGGGCGCCGGCGAAGCGCGGCCCGCGCTCACCGTCCTCATCCGGCCCGAGCTGAGTCTCCAGGGAGTCGATGATCTTGTCGAGAAGCCGAACCAAGGTGGAGACCTCCTCATCGGTCAGAGACTCGAGGTAGTCGGCTCTGGGCCCGCTCAGTGGCGTACTGCGACCGGCCTCGGTGAGGTGGACGACCATGACCCGACGATCCTCCTGACTGGGCCTGCGCTCGATGAGGCCATCGGTCTGGAGCTTCTTGAGAAGCTCGTTGAGGGACTGCTGGCGGATATCGAGGAGGAAGGCCAGGTCTCGGGTGGGGATCGGGCTCTGCATGCGCAGGGCGGCCAGAACCCGGCCGCGGCCGCGCGTGATGTCGGCAAAGGGGCCGTCGCGATGCGCCGTCATGCGGCTGCGGCGCATGAGGTGCTGCAAGCGCCGGAATCGTTCGTGAAGGGAGGCCCGCTGCGGGTGCTGCGACAAGGCCGCGCCGTCAGCGGCCTTGGAAACATGGGGGTGGGAGCTGTTCGTCATATCGGTCTCCGTCTCAGCGCCTTGATAGGCGCCGTGTTGAGTGTCGTGTGAGGTGGTGCTCGGCTCGGTGTTCCTGATGCTCTTGGGATTCATGAGCTTCTCCTGACTCGTGAAGGCACCCGTGCGGATCTGCTGGCGTTCCCGCCGACACCGGTTCGCGCGGCCGTCGCGGACAGTGCGGCACTGCACTTCGAAAGGTGCCTGTTGTATCTTGACGACACTAAAACTACAGGCACCTTCCGATTTTGGTCAAGGAGTTTCGGCAGGTACCTGTATGTTGTGAGTCACTCTTCAAACGGTCTGGCCGCACCGGTCCCGGAACCTGTGTCGACAGCCGCAGCCGCGCCGACACGTCGATGGACGTCAGTGGAACCCGGTAGTCGGCAGTGGAAGTCAGCGGCTGGCGTTAGCGTTGCAGCATGTCTCAGACGACCATGACATCGGGATCCCCAGGGACGGGCGGCCCTGTTCGCGAGCGCGCCGAGGCCGTCCTGCGCGAGCTCGTTGGTCGCAGCGACGCGCACCTGCGTGAGGACCAGTGGCGGGCGATCGAGGCGCTTGTCATCGCACGCCGCCGCGCGCTGGTGGTCCAGCGCACCGGGTGGGGCAAGTCGGCGGTGTACTTCGTGGCGACGGTCCTGCTGCGAGAGGGCTGGGGAGCCTGGCGTCCGGGCGTCCCGCCGCCCTCCCCCGGTGCGCGCTCCGGTACCGGGGCCAGCGTCATCATCTCGCCGCTGCTGGCCCTCATGCGCGACCAGGTCACCGCCGCAGGCCGCGCCGGGATCCGGGCCGTGACCATGAACTCGGCCAACGTCACCCAGTGGGATGAGATTCAGGCCCAGGTGGCCGCCGGTGAGGTCGATGTCCTGCTGGTCTCCCCGGAGCGTCTCAACAACCCGGTCTTCCGCGATGAGGTGCTCCCCCATCTGGCTGCGAGCGCCGCGCTGGTGGTCATTGACGAGGCCCACTGCATCTCCGACTGGGGCCATGACTTTCGCCCCGACTACCGGCGCATCGGCACCCTGCTGGCCGGCCTGCCGCCGCGCACCCCGGTTCTGGCGACGACGGCGACCGCGAACCACCGGGTCAGCGCCGACGTCGCTGAACAGCTGGGGGCGTCCCTGGAGGAAGGCGGGGCAGGCGGCGAGCAGGTCCTGGTGCTGCGGGGGTCCCTGGAGCGCGACTCTCTCCACCTGGGGGTCAGGATGCTGCCGGATGCCGCCTCCCGCCTGGCCTGGCTGACCGCCTACATCCGCCGCACTCCCGGCAGCGGCATCGTCTACTGCCTGACGGTCTCGGCGGCGCAGGAGGTCGCCGAGTACCTGCGTGCGGCGGGCGTGGAGGTGGCCGCCTACACGGGGCAGACCGACGCCGCCGAGCGCGAGCGCCTGGAGGAGGACCTCAAGGCCAACCGGGTCAGGGCGCTGGTGGCCACCTCCGCTCTGGGGATGGGCTTCGACAAGCCGGACCTGGCCTTCGTGGTGCACGTGGGGGCTCCGTCCTCACCGGTGAGCTACTACCAGCAGGTGGGTCGCGCCGGTCGTGGTGTGCAGCGGGCTGAGGTGGTCCTGCTGCCCGGCCCGGAGGACCGGGCCATCTGGGAGTGGTTCGGCTCGCAAGGCTTCCCGCCCGAGGAGCAGGTTCGCGTGGTCCTGGACGCCCTGGAGGAGCGCAGGGCCGCGGGCGGTGGGGCGGCGTCCACAGCGGTGCTGGAGACGGTGACCTCGTTGCGACGCAGCCGGCTGGAGTCCACGCTCAAGGTCCTTGACGTTGACGGCGCCGTGCGCCGGGTTCGTGGCGGTTGGGAGTCCACTGGCCGGCCCTGGTGCTATGACGCCGAGCGTTATGCGCGAGTCGAGGCCGCGCGCCGAGCCGAGCAGGAGGCGATGCTCACCTATGAGCGTCTCGGGGCCGCTCCTGCCCCCGGGCAGGGCTCATCCCCCTGCCGGATGGCCTTCCTCAGGTCGGTGCTCGATGACCCCCAGTTTGAGCCGGGATGGCGCTGCGGAGCCTGCGACCTGTGCGGGGGCCTGGACCTGCCTGACGTCCCCGACCAGGAGCAGGTCGGTGCCGCCCGAGCGGCGCTGGGGCGCGCAGGGGTCGAGCTGCGGGCGCGCCGCCAGTGGCCTACCGGGATGGATCGACTGGGCCTGAGCCATCTCAAGGGCCGCATCGGAGCCGACCGTCAGGCTGCGACCGGGCTGGCGGTGGGCAGGCTGGATGGGTTGGGGACCTCGGTGGCGCTGCGCGAGCTGGTGTCCTCCGCCGCCGACGGCGAGGTCCCGGTGGCGATCAGGCCTCAGGTGCTTGAGGCGGTGGACCGGCTCGCTGAGATCATCCGCAATGAGCAGGACGCCGCCGGGGTGAGCCGCCCGAGCAGGCCGCCGGCCGTCGTCGTCGTGGACTCCCGCACCCGCCCCGGCATGGTCCGCCAGCTGGGGCACGCCGTGGCCACACGGCTGGGCGCACAGGCCCTGGGCGTCGTGGGTCTGGCCGGTCAGGATCTGCCGCAGCACGATGTGGGCTCTGCATTTCGCCTGGCACAGGTGGCCCGAAGCCTGACGCTCCAGGAGTGGCCGGCTCAGGCCCTCGAAGAGCTGCGCGAGCGCGTCGTGGTCCTCGTGGACGACTGGAGCGACTCCGGCTGGACGCTCACGCTGTCGGCCTTCCTTCTGCGTGAGGCGGGGGCGGCGGCGGTCCACCCCTTCGTCCTGGCGCAGAGGTAGGGGCCGGTGGGCACTGCCTGAACAGGCATCGCCCACCGGCCCCGGTGTCCTAGGAGCCCAGTGCCCTAGAAACCAGTGGAGACGGCGGCCAGCGCCGGAGCCACCTGGCCCCCGGGGGTTCCGACCTGGTCCTCGAGGTAGTACCACCAGAAGGGGGCTCCCCAGGCATCGGATCGCCCCAGTGCCGCGCCAGTGACATGCTCGGCGACGGCGGTGCGGGCGACCGCGGGGTCGGAGGCCGAGCCGAACCACCAGGGGCCGGTGTTGAGGTCCTCGCCCCCGTACCCGAGCTCGGTCACGGCAAGCCGGGAGGAGGCGAAGGCGGCCTCCAGGGTGCTCAGGATTCGGTCAGCTGCTGTACCCAGCGGATGGAGCTGGGGGTAGACGGACAGTCCCACGACGTCAACCAGCTCCCTGATCGATGCGGGGATCTCCTTGGCGGCATAGCTGAACAGGGAGTACGCCGGGTCCGCCTGCCCGAGCTGGTAGTACAGGGTCAGCACCGTCGTGGCGCTGGTGCGCTCACGCACAGCCTTAGCCGCTCGCTGGGCCTTGGCCACCGGCCCGGCGCCCAGCCAGTCCCCACCGATCTCGTTACCGACCTCCCAGGCGTCGACGTTGGGAAGCGCCTTGATGAGGGTGTCGACCCGCGTGTCCCAGGCGGAGTCGGTCAGGGAGACCATGTCGTGGGAGTCGCAGATCTGGGCCAGGGCCTGGCCGCCCTGCGCGTGCAGGGCCTCCACCGTGCTGCGCCAGCCGGCCATCTCCTCGGCGTCATTGGGGTCACCGATCACGAGACGGGCCGACACCTTCCGCTTGCCGCCTCCCGGGCCGCTGGGGGCTAGCGCGGCGGCAACCTCCGCGGATGTGGGCACCCGAGTGAAGGTCACTCCGATGACGGCGTCCTGCGGCGCCTGAGCGGCCAGCACCCGGTCCAGGGAGAGCTGGGCCCCTGCGGCCGACTCCAGGGCGGAGTTCGCCAGGCGGCCCCGCTCCGTCCAGGACTGGGCCTTGGAACAGGAGTCCAGGGACTGCTGGGCGGAGGCGCGCAGCTTTCCCGCCTCGTCAGCCCCCTTGAAGCCCTTCGCGGTGGCCTGCTGGAGGCGCTCGGGCTGCCTCTCGTGGAGGGTTCGGGCCGCCAGCTCCAGGAGATCGTGCTCGCCGGAGGCCGGCAGATCCGCCATGAGTGCCGAGTACCCGTGGCTGGTCGGCCACGACATGGTCAGAGTGCACTCACGCCCGGTGGGCACATCGATGCCGATGGCACCGCCCTCGTCCTGGTAGAGCGGGCCGACGGCGATGACCTCCAGGGTCTTGGCATCCAGCAGCGCGTCGTCATAGCCGACCTCGCCCTTGCCGTTGGACTGAATGCGTCGCAGCGCCTCGAGGTTGAGGGCGTTGCCCTGAGCATCACTGATGTGAAGGCTCAGGTGGGTGGTGGCCCCGTCCCCCACGGCCGGCGGGGTCACGTTCGCGTGCCCGCAGGAGGACACTGACGCTCCCAGAATTCCAGTGCCCAGGAGCGCCAGCATCCTTCTGCGGTTGGTCTCAAATGTCATGGAAGCAGTATTCCAGTCTTGTGAGAGACATTTCGACCGAACGGTCTCATGTCCGTGATTCCGAGACCGCTGAATCTCACAGTCGGCGTCGTGGTCATCTCAGCTCCGAGGCCGGCACGAAGGTGTACCCCTCGGCCTTGATGCCGGCGACGATCTTCTTCAGCTCGGCCAGCGGGTAGTAGGGGTGGAAGAAGAAGCTGGCGGTGGCGTGAGTGTTGACCAGGTTGAGCTTGGCGGCGTCGATGATCTCCTGAGCCAGGCGCGGCGGGTGCTGGTTGATCTCGTTGGGCTCGAAGTTGCCCAGGTTCTCGGGCAGGACGTGGGCCCCGTAGGGGTCGTTGACCGCGTAGGGGAAGAACTGCCCGTAGTAGTCGAACGGACCGGCCTGGGTGTTGGTCAGGGTACCGGCGTAGAGGAGCTCGCGCTCGTAGCGCACCGGGTAGTGCTCGCCGATTCCGTAGTAGGCCTCACGGGTGGCCGAGTAGTGCGGGGTCTCGAAGATCTCCGGAGTCGGCAGGTCGACCTCCCCGAAGATTTGGCGTCCCTGATCCACGCGCTCGGAGGCCCATTCCTGGGAGGTACCGGGCAGGGCGCCCCCGATCTGGACGAAGGACTTGTCCTGGCAGTCGATGGCCGGGGCCTTGGTGTCGTTGGTGGCCGAGCACCACGAGCGGATGAACTCGAAGTCGTCGGCGGAGACGGCGTTGTAGGGGTTGTCCAGGGTCCCGAACTGGTGAGTGGTGCCGTGCTGAACGATCGTTCCGCCCTTGTTCACCGCGTCCTGGATGACGGCCACCAGCTCCGGAGCGTCCTCAAGAGTGAGCTCCTTGGGCTCCCCGTCGTTCTCAGTGCCCTTGGGGTCGATGTACTTGGGCACCACGGCCATCTGGAAGGGCACGTTCTGGCTGTAGAAGTAGTCGACGATCGCCTGCAGCTCCTCGGGGTCGCTGTCCGGGGTCACGTCCTCCAGGCGCACAGCGGCCTGACGGAACTGCTGGGCACCGGGCTGGAGGAAGTCCAGGAGGATGTCGGCGGCTGCGATGTAGCGGTCCTGCTCACCCAGGTAGGTCAGGGGGATCTCACCGATGAAGGTCATTCCCGAGGAGCTGACCGCCCAGGGGAAGGAGCTGGTGCCGGACTGGGCGACGGAGGCGCAGGCGGTGGCCGCTCCGCCGGGCTTGGAGCACTCGGCGCGCCCGAGGACCTTGACGTCCTTCTCGCGGGTGATGTGTGGGGCGATGATGCCACCGGTGTTGAGCTCGTTGCGCTTCAGGGAGGCGCCGTTGTAGCTGATCTTGGTGACCCGGTCGGTGGAGTCGATGTAGGAGGTGGCGGCGTCCCAGCCGTAGCGCTGGGTGAAGGCGGCGCGGTCAGCGTCGGTCTTAGCCAGCTGCCAGATGTTGAAGCCGGACCACATGACCGGGATGTTGCCGGTCAGGGTGTCGTCGATGAAGGCCCGCGGCAGGGGCTCGTCGTAGGTGGAGCCGATGTAGACCACGTTGGTGAAGCGACCGGCCAGGCCGGCGACGTAGTCCTTGACCGGGAGGGTCGTCACAGTCCCGGAGTGGCTGGCCAGGGTGCCCATGCTCAGGGCGTAGTACTCCCCCAGCTTGGCGTAGTCCCCGGTGGTGTCGAACAGGACCAGGGTCGATGCCGGCCCCGCCTCCTGGTTGGAGAAGGTCACCGCGCCGGCAGGGACCTCGGGCGCGTTCTGCTTCAGGTCACGGATCTTGACCTGTCCCGCGGCGGGCGCGGGCTTGTTGAGGTCCACGTCTGCCTGCTTGTTGCCCTTGAGGGGGAGCTCCTTCTTGGCCGCGGCGGCCGGCTCGGGCGGAGCCGGAAGTGGTTTCTTGGCCGGGTCGGCGTCGTTGGCCTGGGCCCCGCCGGCGGGCTTGGCCGCGGCGGCCTGGACCGCCACGGGAGGCTGCGCGCCAGCGGTGGGGGCGGCCTGAGCAGGGCCCACTGCGGCGATGGAGCTGCCCAGGCACACCGCGATGGCGGCCAGTGCGCAGCGGCGCCGTCGTGCAGACACAAGGGTCGGGAGGATCATGAACGCTCCTTCGATGAGGTGGGAACAGGTTCGAACTCGGGAAGGGGGACACCGCGGCCGAACAGGGCTGCGGTGGCGGCCAGGATGCGCTTGCACGCGTGTCCGTCGCCGTAGGGGTTGGCGGCCTGGGCCATGGCTGTGTAGGCCGCCTCGTCGGTCAGCAGGGCGGAGACTCTCTCAACGATGCGCTCCTCGCCGGTTCCGACCAGCTCGGCGACCCCGAAGGCGACGGCCTCGGGACGCTCGGTGTTGTCCCGCATGACCAGGACGGGCTTGGACAGCGCGGGGGCCTCCTCCTGGACGCCGCCGGAGTCGGTGAGCACGACGTCGCAGCGGTCGATGAGTGCGCAGAAGGCGCCGTACTCCAGCGGATCGCACCAGATGACGTTGGCGTGGCCCTCGATCTGAGGCAGGAGGTCCTCGCGAACCTTGGGGTTGCGGTGGACCGGCAGCACGAAGAGCACCTCGGGATGCCTGTCGGCCAGGCGCGCGACGGCGCGGCCGATGGCCCGCATCGGCTCGCCCCAGGACTCACGGCGGTGGGCGGTGACGAGCACGACTCGCCGGGAGGCGTCCTTCAGTGCTGCGGCCAGCTCCTCATCCGGTGGTGGGACCCGACGGTCGACGGCGACCAGGAGCGCGTCGATGACCGTGTTGCCGGTGACGCTGACAGTCTGCGGGTCGGTGTTCTCGCGCAGCAGGTTGTCCCGGCTGGTGGTGGTGGGGCACAGGTGCAGCGTGGTCACCTGGCTGATGAGCCGCCGGTTGGCCTCCTCGGGGAAGGGTGAGGAGATGTCCCCGGTGCGCAGGCCGGCCTCGACGTGGAGGACTGGCACCTCGTGGTAGAAGGCCGACAGCGCGGCGGCGAAGGCGGAGGTGGTGTCCCCCTGGACGATGACGGCGTCGGGCTGGTGGGCCTCGATCGCCCGCCCCACCCCTTGCAGACAGCGGTTGGTGATCTGGGTGAGGGTCTGTCCCGGCGAGTGGATGTCGAGGTCGTCGTCGGGCACGATTCCGAAGAACTCGTGCACCTGGTCGAGCATCTCACGGTGCTGCCCGGTGACGACGACGATCGGATTGAAACGCTCGTCGTCGCGCATGGCTGCCACCAGGGGGGCGAGCTTGATCGCCTCTGGGCGGGTGCCGTAAACGAGCATGACTCTCAGGGGGCCACCCGTTTGCGTGGAGTCGGTTGTCATGGGGTTCTCCTGGTCGTGTGTCGGGAGTGGGACGAGGTGGGCCTCAGTGGTGGTTGAGTCCGGCGCTGTCGTCAAGGGCAGGCCTTACTTGTCCTCGGTGATCGGGGTGAAGGTGACGTCGGAGTCCTCGCAGTAGGCCGCCACGGTTCCGGAGCGGTAGGGGGACTGCTTGTCGGTGACGGTTCCGAGCTCCTGCCCGTCCACGATGATGGTGAAGGTGACTTCCGACGACTTGGTCGTGTCAATGGTGACGGTGACGTCGTGGCTCTCCCCGGGTGGGTAGACGGGTGTGTTGCCCGATGACAGGAATCGCTGGTATCCCGGGTAGGCGGTGTCCTGTTTGGAGATCTCCCAGCCGTTGGGCTTGAGGGCCAGAGCGTAGAAGTGGTTGTTGTCGGTGTAGTTCCACAGGAGCCAGGCGACCTCCCAGGCATTGGGCTCGCCGTCCTCTCGCAGCTGCTTGACGGTGGTCATCGTGGTGTGGATGGTCTGGACGCCTCCCGCCTCGATCTCGACCGTGGTGGAGGTGGCCAGACCGGCGTGGGTCGTGTCATGGGAGTTGGCCGATGTCGGCTTGAGGCGCAGCAGGCCCTCGGAGCACGAGGCCTCGCCATAACCATCGAAGATGATCGCCCACTGGGAGCAGTCCGGCGTCTCAGTCCCTGTCTCTCGGGCGTGGCAGTACACGGTGACTCCTAGAACCAGTGCCAGGACGCAGACCGTCAGGAGGGCGCGACGCAGGATCCTGCCGCGACGAGAACCGTCGATGGCTCCTGCGTGCTGAGGCGCGTTGGCAACTGTCATCTCATCTCCTCATTGGTCAGGCGGCTGGCTGTAGGACGGGGACGTCGCACGATCACAGCAGTGGGGTTCAGCAAGGGGCGGGCCGGGACGGCCGGGACCGCACTGCCCGGACCTGTGCCCTGAGGGGCCGCCAGGGGCTCCACCCTCGCCGGCTCGCTGGGCGGCCGCTGCTTGCTCGGTAGCGGTGAGCCCACGGCTGCTGCTCCATGGGAGCCGGCCACCGGCCCGCTGGGCGCGCCCTGCGCTCCTTGAGCCGGTTCAGCCTCCCGCGCGGTCTTGGCCCACCCGGTGCGTCCGGTCAGCTCCCGGGCGACTGCTCGCCAGCCGTAGAGGCTGGGAAGGAGTCCATAGAGGACGAACAGGTGCGCGTAGCCCACGGACTTGAGCAGGTTCAGACCCTCGCTGCGCTCGATGCGCCAGTAGATCCAGGCGTAGATGAGCGCCGGGCCGAAGGCGATGACATAGGCCCCCACGAGCCACGCCCATGACTGCTCCCACCTCAGGACCGCGGCCACACCGGCGGTCACCATGGTGATGAGGAAGGACAGGGTCAGCAGGGAGCCAGTCAGGAGCAGGTAGGGCGTAAGTACCTGCCAGAGCGTGTCGGCCCGCCCCAGGCCGCGCTGTTCGCGGGCCACGGAGCGCAGCAGGTGCAGTGCCTGGAGGTTTCCCTGGAACCAGCGGGTGCGCTGACGCATGAGACGGCGCATGCTGGTCACGCCCTGCTGGTGAACGGAGGCCGCGGGCCAGAACTCGTTGGTCCAGCTGGTGGCGTTGAGCCGGATCCCCAGGTCGAAGTCCTCGGTCAGCGACCGGGTCCAGGGCCGGGGTCCCAGGGCGTCGAGCGCGCTGAGGCGGACGAACTGGGCGTTGCCGCCCATGCCGACACTGCGGACTCGGCGCCGGCCTCGCTGGAAGACCTCGGTGAAGATCACGAACTCCATGTCCTGCATGCGGGCGAGCAGGGAGCCGAAGCGGTTGTTGATGCGCACCCCCATCTGGACGGCGCCGACCTCCTGCGGGGCGAAGGCCTTGCGCACCTCCCCGATGGCGTGGGGGTCGAGCCTGCCGTCGGCGTCCATGACTCCCACGACGACCCGCGAGGAGGACACCGTGGTGCATCGGGAGCGCACGATCGATAGTGCGTCGTTGAGAGCCTCCCCCTTACCCAGGCGGGCGTGGGGAGGACGACGGCGAACCACCTCGACACGCTCGTCGCCGGCCTGGGTGGCCACCTGGGCGGTGTCGTCGTCGGAGCCGTCGTCGATGACCATGATGCGCAGGCCCGGGTCCGGGATCGAGGTGAGCCGTCTGACACTGGCACCGATGACCTCCGCCTCGTTGAGGCAGGGCATGAGGATGACGATGAGCAGCGGGGCATCGGGGTGCGAGGGCCCGCCGTGCCGTGGGGCACCGCGCGAGGCGACGAGCATGAAGAAGGTGTAGGCGAGAGCGACTGCGATCATCCCCAGGGCACCCCACCAACCGATGCGGTCGAGGATTCCCAGGGGGCTTGAGGAATCGAAGCTCATAGACGGAAGCGGGGCCTGGGTCCTCATCACGCTCGCAGACTCATCAGGCCGCTGCGCTGCTGGACGTGGCGTCCGGCGGTGCGCCGGGGGCGCGGGAGCAGGGCGCGGGCCGCGCCATAGAGATTGGTCAGCAGGAAGAAGGCCAGGATGGCGACGAACACCAGCCCGGCGCAGTCAATGAGGAAACGAGCGACGAGAGCGGGAGGGGAACCTGCCGGGGCGACATACCACACGACGAACAGTCCGGTTCCGGCTGCGAATGGGGAGTAGTGCATGAGGCCATCCATCTGGATCCAAGGGGTAGGGCCGATACCGACTGTCATCACCGCATTCGCGAGCAGTTCTAGTCGGTACCAACGCCTCGGTGCGACGCGCCCGGGGATGACGGGATGTGGGAACTCAGCCCGTCGGGCACGGCGCACCGTGCGTCACCACCAAATATAACAATAGAGTAACGCTTTGCAACACTGTGCCATTCGACCATGCAATAAGCGTCCTCTTGGAGATGGCTCACAAGGACTGAAAGTGGCGGGATTCCGCCACTTGAATCGTCAATGAATCCAGGCCTGCACCGTCCCCACCCGTCTGACGCATCAGGAGATGGTCACGAGTAGATCACAGTTCGTTCTCACAATGCGTGGTCAGCAGCCTTTTTCACTGTCTGGCGGGCACGGGCCGCCTCACCGTGGGCGGGCAGATCCTCACAGCTCGCCAGGACCTCCAGTGCCGGTGTCATGGCCTCCAGGGCGCTCGCGCTGTACTCGATGAGCTGCACCGGTTTGAGGAAGGCCATCACGTTCAGTCCGGCAGCGAACCGGGCAGTCCCACCGGTGGGAAGGACGTGGTTGGAGCCGGCCAGGTAGTCGCCCAGGGGCACAGGGCTGTAGGGTCCGATGAAGATGGCGCCGGCGTTGCGGATCCGGCGCGCGACCTGAGGGGCATCGAAGGTGTGGATCTCCAGGTGCTCGGCTGCGTAGGCGTCGGCGACCTCGATGGCCTGCGCGAGGTCGCGCACCAGGACGGTGCCCGACTGCGGTCCCCTCAGGGCGGTCGTTGCCCGCTCCCGGTGCCGGGTCTCGCTGAGTCTGCGCTCGAGTGCCGCATCGACGGCGTCGGCCAGCTCCGGGGAGTCGGTGATGAGGACACTGCCGGCATTGGGATCGTGTTCCGCCTGGGAGAGCAGGTCGGCGGCCACGTACTCGGGGTCGGCCCCGGCGTCTGCCAGGACGGCGATCTCGGTAGGACCCGCCTCAGCGTCGATGCCAACCCTTCCCATGACGGCTCGCTTGGCGGCCGCCACGTAGATGTTGCCGGGACCGGTGATGACGTCCACACCCCGGCACAGGACCTCTCCCCCGGCATCCGCGCGGTCGGTGTCGTCCTGGGCGTCGGCACCGTAGGCGAGCATCGCGATGGCCTGGGCGCCGCCGACGGCGTAGACCTCGGTGATCCCCAGCAGCGCGCACGCCGCCAGGATCGTGGGGTGGGGCAGACCGGCGAACTCGGCCTGAGGCGGGCTGGCCAGGGCGATCTGCTCGACGCCGGCGACCTGGGCGGCCACCGCGTTCATCACCACGCTGGAGGGGTAGACGGCCAGCCCTCCGGGAACGTAGAGCCCGACCCTTTCAACGGGGATCCAGCGTTGGGTGACGGTGCCGCCGGGGACCACCTCCGTGGTGCGCTCGGCGGGCACCTGGGCGGTGTGCCCGGCCCGGTTGTGGGCGATGGACAGCTCGAGGGCCTCGCGCACCGCGGGGTCCAGGCCGTCGAGCGCCTGGGCGATGGCAGCAGCGGGCACACGCAGGTGAACGGGTCGCACGCCGTCGAAGCGCTCGGCGGCGTCACGCAGTGCGGCCGCTCCCCGGGATCGGACGTCCTCGATGAGTGGAGCCACTGCGGCCTGGGCGGCGGTGACGTCAAGGGTGGCCCGGGGCAGGGTCTGTGCCAGCTGGCGTGCGGAGAGTCGGGTGCTGCGCAGATCGGTGCGGGTGAGCATGCCCGTAAGCCTACAGGCCATGCACAAGGCGGCCCGGGAGAGCACGTTGTCTCCCGGGCCGCCTCACACCTGCGGTTGAGTCAGAGACTCATCTCGCGCACGGCGCGGGCGGCGCCGACCATGCTGGTCAGGCTCGCCTCGGTCTCGGCGTAGGCCCGGGTCTTGAGACCGCAGTCGGGGTTGACCCAGACCTTCTCGGCGCCCAGGGCCGCGACGGCCCGCTGGAGCAGCTCGGTGCACTCGGCCTGGCTGGGCACGCGCGGGGAGTGGATGTCCCACACACCCGGGCCGAGCTGCCGCTCGAAGCCGTGCTCGGCCACCGCGGGCAGGATGTCCATGCGCGAGCGGGAGGCCTCGATGGAGGTCACGTCGGCGTCGAGGTGGTCGACCGCGTCGATAACGACGTCGAACTCCGAGTAGCACAGGTGGGTATGGATCTGGGTGGCGGGAGCCGCCCCTCCGGTGGCCAGGCGGAAGGAGCCGACCGACCACTCCAGGTAGGCGGGGCGGTCGGCGCGCCGCAGCGGCAGGGTCTCGCGGATGGCGGGCTCGTCGACCTGGATGACGCCGATGCCGGCGGCCTCAAGGTCCGCCACCTCCGCGCGCAGGGCCAGGCCCAGCTGGTCGGCGACCTGGGCGCGCGGGATGTCGTCGCGCACGAAGGACCAGGCCATGATCGTCACCGGGCCGGTGAGCATGCCCTTGAGGGGCTTGTCGGTCAGGGACTGGGCGTAGGCCGACCAGGCGACCGTCATGGGCTCGGGACGGGCGACATCGCCCCACAGGATGGAGGGGCGGGTGCAGCGCGAGCCGTAGGACTGGACCCAGCCGTGCTCCGTGGTCACGAAGCCGTCGAGCAGCTCGGCGAAGTACTGGACCATGTCGTTGCGCTCGGCCTCGCCGTGGACCAGGACGTCCAGACCGAGGCGTTCCTGAAGGGCGACGACGTTGGCGATCTCGGCGCGCATGGCGGCGTCGTAGGCGGCGTCGTCGATCTCCCCCTTGCGCCAGGCGGCCCGGGCCTTACGGATCTCGGCGGTCTGGGGGAAGGAGCCGATGGTGGTGGTGGGAAGCTCGGGAAGGCCGAGGCGCTCGTCCTGGGCCGCCTTGCGCTCGGCGTAGGGGGCGCGGGTGCGGTCGGCGTCCGTGACGGCCTCGACGGCGGCGCGGACCTCGTCGCGGTGCACGCCCGGGTGGGCGGCGCGCTGCTTGCGCAGGTCGGCGTCCTGGGCCAGCTCTGCGGCAATGGCGTCACGACCCTGCTCCAGGCCCTTGGCCAGGGTGATGACCTCACCGACCTTCTGGTCGGCGAAGGCGAGCCAGGAGCGGATCTCCGCATCGATGGCGGTCTCGCGCTCGACGTCGTGCGGCACGTGCTGCAAGGAGGTGGAGGTCGCCACGGTGATGGGGGTGCCCTCGGGAAGGCGCTGGCGCAGCTGCTCGAGCACGTCCATGGCCCGGTTCAGGTCGGTGCGCCAGATGTTGCGTCCTGAGACGACACCGGCGACGACGGCCTTGCCCTCCAGGGCGGCCAGGTCGCCGGCCTCGGGCAGGGCGCCCGCCACGAGGTCGAGGCCCACGGCCTCGATCGGGGCCTGACCGAGCACGGGCAGCGCGTCGCCCAGGGAGCCGTAGGTTCCGGCCACCAGGATCTGGGGGCGCTCCACGATGGCGCCCAGCCAGGTGTAGGCGTCGCGCACGGCGTCAAGGACTCGCTGGCGCTCCACGTTCCAGGAGTCGGAGACCAGGGCGGGCTCGTCGAGCTGGACCCAGGTGGCACCGGCCTGGTGCAGGTCCATGAGGAGATGGCCGTAGGCGTGCAGGACGTCGCTGAGACGGTCCAGGGGGTGGAAGTCCTCGGCCGCCTCGTCGGAGGGCTTGGCCATGAGCAGGTAGCTCACCGGTCCTACGACGACGGGGCGCACCTCGATCCCAGCGGCCTTGGCCTCGCGGACCTGGTCGGCGATGGCGGTGTCGACGTAGCCGATGGGGGTGGAGGCGTCGATCTCGGGGACCAGGTAGTGGTAGTTGGAGTCCAGCCACTTGGTCATCTCCATGGCCGGGCGGGCTCCTTCACCGCGGGCCAGGGTGAAGTAGCCCTCGATGTCGAGGGCGCCGTCGGCGTCCAGCAGGTCGCGGAAGCGGGCGGGCGCGGCCCCCAGGGTGGCGGTCACCTGGAGAACCTGGTCGTAGAGGGTGAAGTCCGCCGGCACCGAGGCGGGCTGAGTCAGCCCCAGGTCCGTCAGGCGCGAGCGGGTCGCCCCGCGCAGCTCGGCGGCGGCGTGCCTGAGCTCATCGACACTCAGGTTCCCTTTCCAGAAGGATTCCACGGCGCGTTTGAGCTCACGGTCCCTTCCGATGCGGGGGTATCCCAGGATGGTGGCCCCCGGCAGGGGGGTGGAGGGGACCTGTGACTCGGTCACGGTGATCTCAGCCGGTGAGGCGGGGGCGACCGACTCAGGGGTGGCGCTCATGCATTCTCCTTGGTGATGGTGGTGTGGGGCTGGACGGGGTGGAGGGAAGACAGTGCTGCACCGGGAGAGCCGCGGCGCAGGAAGGAGGGGCCTCGGCCGGGCGTGGCCTGAAGGTATCCGCGGTCGACGGCATCGCGCACCTCCCGGTCGGGCGCGGCTCCGGCCAGGATGCCCCCCAGACGCAGGTGGCTGATGACGTCGAGGGCCGGGCGAGTGCGGTTAAAGGTGTACAGGTGCAGTCCGGGGGCCCCGGCGCGCAGCAGCGCGGTGGCCAGGTCGAGCGTCGCGCCGATGCCGCGTTCCACGAGGGTGGCGCCGCTGGCCGATCCCAGTGTGGAACGCAGGCCGGCGGGCACGCGAACCCCGGTGAGCGCCTCAAGGCGGGTGAGCCGACGCAGGTCGGTCAGCGGGATCACCCCGGGAAGAATCGGGATGCTCACTCCCGCGTAGGAGGCGGCGTTGGTCAGCGCCATGTAGTCGGCCGCGTCGTAGAACACCTGGGTGATCGCCATGTCAGCCCCGGCGGCCTGCTTGGCGGCCAGGACCTCGATGGCCTCGATGTGATCGCTGGTGGCCGGGTAGGCGGCCACGGCGATCGTGACGTGGCGTCTGCCGTCACCGAAGAAGTCGGCCTCGACCTCCCGGATGACCCGGACGAGGTCGTCGGCGTGGCGCAGCTCCCCGGCGACGTCGTCGGCCCGGGTGCCGGCCGGCGGGTCACCGCGCAGAGCGAGGAAGCGCCGCACTCCCATCCGAAGGAAGCGGGTGACAATGTCGACGGCCTCCTGCTTGCGGTAGCCGATGCAGGTCAGGTGCGCCATGAGGGGGATGGTGCTGGACTCCAGCACGTGGGCGAGCACGCACTCGGAGGGGTTGGTCTGCTCCTGGACCGCGCGCACGCGGGGCGCAACCTGGCATCGGCCCGCCTCCGACTCATGCGCGCTCCCTTCATACCCGCCGCTGCTGATCCCGTCAGCGGGGTCTGTGACGAAGGTCGGTCGGTAGGTCACCGAGACGAAGTCGGGCCCGGTGGCCAGAAGCCTGTCAATGCGGCCCCAGGTGGCCGAGGCGGCCTTACCCGGTCGAGGGGGGAACAGCTCCAGGCTGACGGTGGGCAGTCGCCGGGCGGTTCCGGTCTCGGCGCTGTTCAGGTCCCCTGCGCGGCCACCTGCCGCGGCGGTGGGCCCGGTGGGCTCGTTGTCGTGCACATCGTCTCCATCGGTCCTGGCTGAAGCACCCGCGTACCGGGTTGCTGCGGCGTCATGGAGCCAGGTCTCTCGGCCGCTCTGGATGGTCGAGCGTATCAAACCACGACGGTTCTACGACCTCGCCGTCGTCCCATATAGCGAGAACTGCTCCGCTCAGCCGTTGGCCTGGTTCTCATCCCAGGCCGCCCAGCAGGCGAGGCGCTGCGGCGGGGCCCAGCTCGCGTCCCTGGTGCCAACCTCTCCCGTGGCCGCTGAGACCACCAGGGAGGCCAGACTTGGTTCGCCGCGAGCAGCGCAGTCGTGACCGATCATGGAGAGCAACGGCCCCATATGACGCGGCAGCACGCCCCGTCCGATCGAGTCACTGAGCTCGCCGTAGGTGATGACCTCACGGTGCTGAGCGACCTCTATCAGAACGGAGCGTGCTGCGTTGGTGGCCTCAGCCAGCCTCGGGGTGAGTCGGCGCATCCTGTCCCCCACTGGGAAGTAGTCACCGACGGTGATGGCGAGCGACTCAGTCACGGTGTAATGATCCGGGTTGTCCGGGCTCGTCACAAGCTAGTCCTCGCTGCACCTCCACCCCGAGGCCGGAACTGGTCAGTCGGCCATGCGACGGCGCACCAGGATGAAACCGCCGCCCAGGGCGATGGCGGCCACTGCCAGGACGATGCCGGTCATGCTGGCACCGGTGAGGGGAAGACGGCCACCGCCAGTAGCCGCAGCAGCCGCAGCGGCCTGGCCCTGACCGCCCTGAGCGTTGCTGCCGGGCTTGGCGATGCTGGAGTTCTTCTGGCCGGCCCCCGCCTTGGAGTCAGAGGGGCTGGCGCTCTGTGTGTTCTTGCCGCTGGCGTCAGAGGCCCCGTCGGCAACGGTGGAGCCGTTGTTGTCGGCCTTGCCGCCCTTGTTGGTGTTGCCGCCCTTGCCGCCGTTGTTGGCAGCCTTGTCGCCGTTGTTGGCAGCCTTGTCGCCGTTGTTAGCGGCCTTGCCGCCGTTGTTGGCGTTGTCAGCGGGGGCGTCCCCGGCACCGGGGACGGCTCCGCCACCCCAGGCGACGTTGACGAGCGCACCGCGGTCCACGGCAACGTTGGCGTTGACGCCAAGGGTCTTGGCGATGTCCTCGGGCAGGGCGTGGCCGTTACCGGAGGCAGGGCTTCCCTCCTTGAGGTGGAAGTCCGAGGTCTTGTCCATCGGGTTGGCCGACTCCTTGACGAAGAACGGGTTGTTCTCCGGGGAGCCGTGCAAGTCCAGACCGTTGGACTCCTTACCCGCGGCCTTGACGCTCGAGCTGGCCGTGAAGTCGGCGAGCTTCTCGGCGTTGACCGACTGGTTCATACGGTCGGCGCCCCAGTTCCACAGGACCGTGGTCGACAGGGTCTGGGGGTTCTCCTGGCGGTAGTAGACGTCGTAGTCGATGCTGGAGACCATCTCATTGGCGTAGACCGCGCCGGAACCGTCCTGGTTGGCCCCACCCAGGACCTGAACCATGGCCGAGTAGCGCCACGGGTCCCCGGGCATGGGGGTGGTCTGCTCGGAGGAGAAGATGTTGTTCATCACCTGGGTGTTGGTGGTGTCCCAGCTCAGTCCGTGCTCGGCGCTCCACTTCTGCACCTGGGTGCACACGCCCTGGGCGTTACGGGCGTTGCAGCCGTCGGAACGGGTGTCCTCCTGGATCCACAGGCTGGTGAGCGCGTGGGAGACGGTGTTGTTCCACACGCGGGTGTCGTTGGACCCAGAGACGTGGATGCCGATGCCGGCCCCGGCCACGATGTTGGAGGCGATGAGGTTGTTGGAGGAGACCTCGTTGAAGATCGCCACCGGGACGTTGACGAAGTAGTTGCCAACGATCTCGGAGTCCATCACGCCCTCGTCGAACCAGACACCTGCGGCACGGTTCTGGTCATAGGCAGCGGGGTCGGAGATGTCCGTGCCGGTGGCCGAGTAGTCCACGGTGTTGTTGGCGAAGCGGATGTTCTTGGCGTGGGTGATCTTGGTGTCGGCCAGGGTGCAGTAGGCTCCGCAGTCCTTCGTGATGAAGCCGGAGGTGTTGTTGTTCCTCCACAGGTTGTTCTCCACCTTGGCTCCGCTGGAGTCGTTGATGCCGAAGGCGTTGGAGCCGTTGTTCTCGAACAGGTTGTTCGACACGACCGCGTTGGTCGAGTCGATGACCTGCAGCGCACCGGCGGTCGAGGAGTAGCGGAAGGTGGAGTTCTCGATGCGAGGAGCGCCGTGAGCGGCCACAACCGTTCCACCACCGGAGATGGTGCCGATCTCAGGGTCGTTGTAGTCCCAGCGCTGCACTGCGGAGTACTTCTCCACCGTCAGTCCCGACAGGGTGATGTTATCGGTGTTGAAGGACAGGGCGCGGGAGTGCTGGACCACCTCGACCTGGTGCTGGTTGGGGTCGACGCCGATGACGTAGGAGGTGCCGCGGTGCGGCTTGACGTTGTAGCCGGCCTGGTTGTTGTTCGGGTTCTTCAGAGTGACCGGGTCAGGGTCATCGACGAAGAAGGTGGACTCGGTGACCTCGGCGCGGCTGAGCACCTGGGTCAGGGGCTTGCCATCGACGAACACCTGCTCGGGGTGTGCGGCGATCCCCTCCTTGGCGGGGTCGGCGTTGATGGTGCAGACCGTGCAGAAGCGGACCATGTCCTTGCCCGTGGACCACTTCCCGTCGCCGCCGGCGTTCCAGCTCGTGGGGACCTCCGCACCGGTGAGGACCGGCTTGGCGCCCTCGGCCGCCTTGATGGTCACGCCCTTGTCGACAGCGAGCTCGCCCTCACGGTAGGTGCCGTTGGCCAGCTCGATGGTGTCTCCGTCGCCGGCCTTCTTCAGGGCGGCTCCAATGGTCTGAAGGGGCTTGGCAGCGGTTCCGTCTCCCGCGTCCGAGCCGCCCTCGGCCGAGACATGAATGATGTTGCCGTCAGCGGCAGCGGCTTCTGGTGCATGAGTCACAGCCAGAACAGGCGCCGACAGCGATAGAGCGAGTATCGCCATCTGGGCGACGATTCGACGCTTCATGGTGTCTCCGTCTCCGTAGTGTGATCAGAACGCCGTTACCCTACCGTGATAAATTTTGTTTGGCATCCGTTATATCCGCATACTTTTGAGAGACGCTTCTCTCACTCACCTCGCTGCCGGCCGCTCTTGCGGGGTGCTACCTGCTCCGACGTGCACATCTCATGCCCCGTCTGCGAGGATCAACCTATGACGCATGCAACACCTCAGCGGGCATCTCGGTACCCGCTCATCTCAGTGTCCGGAAGCATCAGGCTCGGCCAGTTCCTCAAGCTGGCGGGCCTGGTGGAGGACGGCGCACAGGCGCGCATCGCCATCCAGTCCGGAGACGTCACTGTCAACGGCGTCGTGGAGACGCGTCGCGGGCACCACCTAACCGACGGCGACGTCGTCGTCGTCGATCACCCTGCAGGCCAGGTGGGCGCCACCGTCGAGCAGCTGGGGACCGAGCAATGAGCCCGCTCCCCAGCACCAGGAGCAGTCCTCAGGCCCCGTCCCCCTGACTCCGTCGGCTCCTGCCGACGCATCATCCGCACCGTCGACGGCGCGGCCATCGCCCCTCAGGTCCTTGGCGGTCTCGTCGGTACCGTCCTCGGCGCCCTCATCATCTCCATCGTCGTTGCCGGCGGTCGACGACAGCCTGGTGTGCAGCTCGATGGTCTCGACCTCATGGGGCTCGTTGGCCGTCGTGACCGCGGTGGTGACCGAGTCGACCAGGACCTGGTTGGCCACCGGTGCCGCAGCAGCATGGCTGAGGCCACGCCACCGGTGGCCACGCCCCAGAAGACGACCGTGAAACGGCTCGGATCGGTCGCGCCGTTCTCCGAGAGCCCTCCCATGACGATGGAGGCCGAGTCGGCACCGGTGACGAACTGCCGGATGGTGCGGCCGCGCGAGATGCGGGCGATGAACATGCCTGCGAAGGGTGTCCAGGAGATCCGCCAGGCCCAGGGAGCAGGCCGATCCGACCAGGGCGTACATCGCCCACGGGTAGATGGTCCAGTGGAACATGGCCGTGCCCAGAGCGGTGCTGACGGCTCTGGCCGTCTGAGGGTCGACAGTGTCCGGCGGGGACAACGTGTAGAAGTAGAGCGGTTCACCGACTCCGTAAAAAATCAGTCCAATGCCCATTCCCGTAGCGAGCATCGTGGAGACCCAGGATCCGGTGGAGTACTCGGGCTCCTCGGCGTCTCCGCCCAAGGGGATCGTGCCGAACCGGGAGGCTTCCACGACAGCACCAGCACTGTTCGACCGGCTCGTTAGGGCGGGCGACCCACTCCCCCGGAAACGGCCTGCTAGTGGCGCAGGCACCCCGGCCCGAGGAGGGCCTTGATGTCGGAGTAGAAGGCAGGCGAGGCCTCCACCCGCAGCGAGGCGTCCAGCTGGGTACGTACCTCGCGCCCCGGGCTGGTCAGTGTCAGACGGACCGTGGATCCACCCGGGTGCTTGGTGAGCACGTCCTTGAACTGCTCCACCAGCGGAGCGGTGCACCGGTTGGTGGGCAGAGTGATGAGGACCGCCTCGTGGGTGGCGCTGGAGATGTCCGGGATCGTCATCTCCTGGGCGTACAGGGCGACCTGCCCGTCACGTCGGTTGAGACGTCCACGCACCGTGACCACCGTGTCGGGGGCCAGCATGGTGGAGACGGTCTGATAGGTCTGGGGGAAGAAGAGCACCTCGATGCTTCCGGCCAGGTCCTCGACCTGGGCGATGGCCCACAGGTTGCCCTGCTTGGTGGTCTTGCGGGTCAGCGAGGTGATGAGCCCGGCGATGGTGACCATGGCGCCGTCGGGCAGCTCATCGTTCTCGTGGAGCTCGGAGATCTCCTTGTCCGCGAGCTTGCCCAGCAGCCCCTCCAGTCCCATGAGGGGGTGATCGGAGACGTAGAGCCCCAGCATGTCGCGCTCGTAGGCGAGCTTGTCCTTCTTATCCCACTCCGGAAGGTTGGGAACGTCGGAGGAGAAGACCGGGCCGTTGCCGAAGGGCGAGTCGTCGGCGTCGCCGGGGCCGCCCATGAGGGAGGCGAACAGGTCGAGCTGGCCGGCGGCCTCGTTGCGCTTGACGCCGATGACCTCGTCGACGAAGTCCTCGTGGCAGGCCTGCAGGGAGCGCCGGGTGTGTCCCAGGGAGTCGAAGGCTCCGGCCTTGATGAGCGAGTCGATGGTGCGCTTGTTGCACACGACCGCGGGAACCTTGTCGAGGAAGTCCTCGAAGGAGGTGAACTCGCCCTTGTCCTCTCTGGCGGCCACGATCGCGTCGACGACGTTGATGCCGACGTTGCGCACCGCGGACAGCCCGAAGCGCACGTCCTCACCGACCGCGGAGAACTGGGCCCGCGAGGCGTTGACGTCCGGGGGCAGGACGGTGATGCCCATGTGGCGGCACTCCCCCAGGTATACGGCCAGCTTGTCCTTGTTGTCCTTCTGGCTGGTGAGCAGGGCGGCCATGTACTCGGTGGGGTAGTGCGCCTTGAGGTAGGCCGTCCAGTAGGACACGACGCCGTAGGCGGCCGAGTGGGCCTTGTTGAAGGCGTACTTGGCGAAGGGGACGACGACGTCCCACAGGGTCTTGACGCTCTCCTTGGAGAAGCCGGCCTGGACCATTCCGGCCTCGAACTCGACGAACATCTTGGCCAGGATGTCCATCTTCTTCTTACCCATGGCCTTGCGCAGCGCGTCAGCCTTGCCCATGGAGAATCCCGCCAGGTCGGTGGCGATCTTCATGACCTGCTCCTGGTACACGATGAGACCGTGCGTGGTCCCCAGGATCGGGTCGAGGGCCTCCTTGAGCTCGGGGTGGATCGGGATGACCTCCTGCAGGCCGTTCTTGCGCAGCGCGTAGTTGGTGTGGGACTCCGCCCCCATGGGGCCGGGCCGGTAGAGGGCGCCGACGGCGGAGATGTCCTCGAAGTTGTCCGGCTTCATCAGCCGCAGCAGCGTGCGCATCCCCCCGCCGTCGAGCTGGAAGACGCCCAGTGTCTCACCGCGTGAGAGCAGCTCGTAGGTGGCGCGGTCGTCGAGCTCGACGTGGTCGATGTCCAGGGCCGGCTTGCCGTTGGCGACGATGTTCTCCAGGGCGTCAGAGATGACCGTGAGGTTGCGCAGTCCCAGGAAGTCCATCTTGAGCAGGCCCAGGTGCTCGCAGGTGGGGTAGTCGAACTGGGTGATGACGGCGCCGTCCTGCAGGCGCTGCATCATGGGGATGATGTCGGTCAGGGTGGCCGAGGACATGATGACGGCGCAGGCGTGGACGCCCCACTGCCGGGTCATGCCCTCCAGACCCTTGGCCAGCTCGACGATCTTCTGGGCGTCGGGGTCCTCGGCGTGCAGCCTGCGGAACTCCTCGGCCTCCCCGTAGCGCTCGTCGTCGGGGTTGAAGATGCCCTTGATGGAGATGTCCTTGCCCTGGACGGAAGGGGGCATGGCCTTGGTGAGCCGGTCACCGACGGCGTAGGGGTAGCCCATGACGCGACTGGAGTCCTTCAGGGACTGCTTGGCCTTGATGACACCGTAGGTGACCACCTGGCTGATGCGGTCGGCGCCGTACTTCTCACGCACGTACTCGATGACCTCGTCGCGCCGGCGCTCGTCGAAGTCGACGTCGATATCGGGCATGGAGATGCGCTCGGGGTTGAGGAAGCGCTCGAAGATGAGTCCGTGACGCAGCGGGTTGAGCTCGGTGATGCCCATGGCGTAGGCGACCATGGAGCCGGCTCCCGATCCACGCCCCGGCCCGACCCGGATGCCGTGGGACTTGGCCCAGTTGATGTAGTCGGCCACGACGAGGAAGTAGCCGGGGAAGCCCATCTGGGTGATGACGCTGATCTCGTACTCGGCCTGCTTACGGCAGTCCTCGGGGATGTCGCCGTTGAACCGGCGCTCCATGCCTCGCCAGCACTCCTTGATGAACCAGGACTCGTCGGTCTCCCCCTCGGGGACGGGGAAGGCCGGCATGTAGGAGGCCCCCTCATCCACGGTGCGGAAGTGCACGTCGCACTGCTCGGCCACGAGCAGGGTGTTGTCGCAGGCCTGGGGCATCTCGGAGAAGAGGCGGCGCATCTCGGCGCCGGGGCGCAGGTAGTAGGTGTCGCCATCGAACTTGAAGCGGTCCGGATCGGAGAGCACGGAGCCGGAGTTGATGCACAGCATCGCGTCCTGGATGGTGCGGTCCTCGGGGCGCACGTAGTGGGAGTCGTTGGTGGCCAGCAGCGGGGCCCCGAGCTCCTGGGCGATGCGCAGCAGGTCCTTGGTGACGCGCTGCTCGATCTCCAGGCCGTGGTCCATGAGCTCGACGTAGAAGAACTCCTTGCCGAAGATGTCCTGCAGCTCGCCGGCAGCGCGCAGGGCTTCGTCCCACTGGCCCAGGCGCAAGCGGGTCTGGACCTCCGAGGAGGGGCAGCCGGTGGAGCCAATGAGGCCGCCCGAGTAGCGCGAGAGCAGCTCGCGGTCGATGCGCGGCGCCTTGCCCCACTGGCCCTCCAAGGAGGCGAAGGAGTCCATGCGCATGAGGTTGTGCAGACCCTCGTTGTTGCGTGAGAGCAGCGTCATGTGCGTGTAGGAGCCGCGGGCGGAGACGTCGTCGCTCCTCTGGGACTCATCGCCCCAGAACACACGGGTCTTGTCGAAGCGGGAGGTGCCCGGCGTCATGTACGCCTCGACCCCGATGATCGGCTTGATGCCCGCGGCCTTGGCGGCCGCGTAGAACTCGTAGGCTCCGAACATGTAGCCGTGGTCGGTGATCGCCAGAGCGGGCTGACCCAGCCGCTTGGCCTCGGCCACGTAGTCCTTGATCTTCCCGGCGCCGTCCAGCATGGAGTAGTCGGTGTGGACGTGGAGGTGGACGAAGTCGTCCGTGGGGGCTGCTTCTTCCTGACTGCTCATCTCCGCCATGGCCTCATCCTAGGCCCGCCCGGCTCCCTGTCTCCTGGAAGGTTCGCGCACCCTCCTGCGGGAAGGCGGGACCTTCGCCGGACATGACGGGACGCGGCCGAGGTGGCGGCTAAGCCGGGGGAGAAATCCTCGGCGGGGTGACGTCCTCCCCGCCGCCTCCGAGAGGTGCTTCGAACTCAGGCGCCCGCCCGGACAGCGGCCTCTCGCGGAGCCAGGACGCTGTGCGCGAGGTCGAGCACGGGGGTGGGCACGCCAGCCTCGTCGCCGGCGCGGCACAGCGCACCGAGCTGGGCGTCGAGCTCGCTGGGCAGACCTGAGGCGATGTCCCGCTGCATCGAGGTGGTGGCGCCGGCCGGCTGGGCGTCGGCCATGCGCAGGGCCGCGGCGACCGGGTCGGGGGCGTCGTCGGTGGCCAGGTCGTGCCCCAGTGCCGCGGCGACGGCGACGACCTCGCTCACGGCCTGGGTGAAGGCGTCCCGCAGGTCCGTGCGCAGCACGCCGATGGGCGCGTTCGTGGCGGCGCCGAGGGAACCCTGGACGACGACGAAGGAGGCCTTGCGCCACAGCTCGGCCCAGATGGAGCCTGGGACCCAGGCTCGGATTCCGGCCGCTTCGAGGGCCTGGACGGCGGCGCGGCTGCGGGCGGTGACGCAGCCGTCCCACTCCCCCAGGGCCAGGGAGCCGGCACTGCCGATGGTGCGGACATCTCCCGGCGAGACGATCGCGGAGTAGACGCGGGCGGCCCCGGGCAGGACGTGCTCCTTGCCGACGGCGTCGGCGAGCAGTCCGGGCGCACTGATCCCGTTCTGGGTGGAGACGACACCGGTGGCGGAGCCGGTCAGGCGCCTGAGCGCAGGGGCCAGCTGGGCCAGCGCATCGACCTTCGTGGTCACCAGGACCAGGTCCGGCTGACCTCCCAGGGCGCCGGTGAGAGCCTGCGGGTCATCACTGGCCAGCACAGTCTCGATGCGGGCGGTCAAGGTACCGGCCTCGCCTCTGGAGCAGTCGCGCAGCGTCAGCCCGCCCGAGCGCAGGGCCGCCAGGGTGCGGCCGTGAACGAGGAACCCGACCTGCTGGCCGCTCGCGGCCAGGCGGGCGCCGAGCCATCCTCCGATTCCCCCAGCGCCGATGACGACGATCCGCACAAGTGTCTCCTCTCAGTCCTGCTGTTGTCCCCACGAGCTCCCACGCCCGGGTGTCAGTGCCGACGATCATCAGGCTCAGGGCAGGCGCAGGACATCGAGGGCGTGGACGAGGTCGTCGGGGTAGTCGGAGGTGAAGACCATGTGCTCACCGGTGATGGGGTGGACGATGCCGAGCTCGCGGGCGTGGAGCCACTGGCGGATCAGACCGGTGCGCGCGCTCATGGCCGGATCGGCGCCGTAGGTGGCGTCTCCGACGCAGGGGTGGCCGACGGCGGCCATGTGGACGCGGATCTGGTGGGTGCGTCCGGTCTCGAGGTGGATCTCGGCCAGGCAGGCCCCGGGCATCGCCTCGATGACGTCGTAGTGGGTGATGGACTCGCGCCCGCCCTCGATGATGGCCATCTTCCACTCCCGGCTGGGGTGACGGCCGATGGGGGCGTCGATCGTGCCGCTGGAGGGATCGAGGTGGCCCTGCACCAGGGCGTGGTAGACCTTGTCCACCGTGTGCTCCCGGAAAGCGCGTTTGAGCACCGAGTAGGCCCGCTCCCCCTTGGCCACGATCATGACGCCCGAGGTACCCACGTCAAGGCGCGAGACGATGCCCTGGCGCTCGGCGGCGCCGGAGGTGGCCACTCGCACGTGCATGGCTTTCAGGGCGCCGAGGACGTCGGGGCCGTCCCAGCCCATGGAGGGGTGTGCGGCCACACCTGCGGGCTTGTCGACGACGACGATGTCCTCGTCCTCGTAGAGCAGCTCCATGCCCTCCACAGCAGTGGCGACCGGTTCGGCGGGACGCGGGTCGGGCAGGTCGACTTCGAGGAGCTCGCCCGCGCGCAGACGAGCGGACTTGGCCAGCGCCTCGCCGCTGCGACGCACGCCTCCGGCCTCGCACAGGTCCCCGACCCGGCTGCGGGACAGGCCTGTCATCCGGGCGAGCGCGGCATCGACGCGTTCGCCGTCGAAGCCGTCGGGCACGGGCAGTAGGCGCACGCTCATTGCGGCTCCGCGGAGGCCGCCCGCCCTGAAGCCCCGGAGGACCCCGCCGGCTCGGAGGACGCCTCGGCACGGTCCTTCCGGCGGGCTCGGCCCCTCCTGCGGGCTGAGGAGGTCGATCCGCCGGTGACTTCCGCTTCCGGATTGTCCGGGGCGCCGGCCCGTGTGCCGTCGATCTCCCAGCCGCCCAGGGACAGGATGATGATGCCCACGGCGGCCAGCACGATCGCGATGTCGGCGACATTGCCCACGAAATAGCCGCCGTAGTCGATGAAGTCGATGACGTGACCGCGTAGGAATCCGGGCTCCCGCAGGAGGCGGTCGATGAGGTTGCCGACCGCCCCACCGAGGACCAGGCCGAGGGCCACCGCCCAGGAGCGGGACGCCAGGTTCTGGGAGACGCGAATGATGACGGCCACGACGAACGAGGCAATGAGTGCGAAAATCCACGTCTGCCCGGTGGCGAAGGAGAACGCGGCGCCCGGGTTGCGCACCAGGACCAGCCCCAGCGTGCGGCCGAGCAGTGCCGTGTGCCGACCGTCGGACAGCACGGAGAGTGCCCACTGCTTGGAGACCTGGTCCACGACGATGACGATGACCGCCACCAGCCACAGCACGATTACCGGGAGGCGTTCGGATCGCCTCCCGTTCACCGCCTGCGTCGTCATGGCTTCGTCCATGGCGCTGAAGGGATTGTCTGTGGGCAGTGGGACAACGTTGTCGGAGTTGACGGCGTCACCGACGTTGCCAGCGGCCTCCTCCACGCAGGAGGCGGGATCGACATGGTCAGGCATGGGGTTTTCTCGCATTGCACTCAGAGGAGAACGGGTGATGAATGGGCTGTGTACCCAGCGAAGGGCGGCGACCCGCACGGGTCGCCGCCCTTCGTAGGAGGCCGTGTCATTGACGACTGGAGGAGCTGGACCGTCCTGATCGGATGGGGAGCATCATGATGGAACTCCGTTGGTCAGTCCCGGAGACATTCACGGGGATGAGCCGGGGACGATCACGGCCTGGAGGATCACGACCCCTGAAGGATCACAGGCTGGAGATGGAGCTCTCGCCGCCGTCCTCGACGTTGGCCAGCAGGTTCTGCAGGTAGCTCTTGAGGCGAGTGCGGTAGTCGGACTCGAAGCGCCGCAGCTCGTCGATCTTGTGCTCGAGGTTGGCACGCTCCTTCTCCAGCTGGGCGAGGGTGCGGTTGCGCTGGTCCTCAGCCTCGCGCACGATCTGCTCACCGGTGGAGCGGGCCTCGGTGACGATGCGCTCGCCCTCGGCCTTGCCGTTGGCGACGTGCTCATCGTGAAGGCGCTGGGCCAGCTCGAGCATTCCGGAGGCAGCAGCCGGGCCCTGGGCGCCGGACTCGCCGGCGGAGACGGCCGGCATGGGCATGGCAGGCTCTGCCTGGACCGGAGATACGGGGGAAGCGGGGGCAGAGGGCAGGGCAGCTCCCTCGCCGAGCTGGGCCACTCGGCGGTTAGCGGCCTCGAGCTTGGCCTTGAGGTCGGCGTTCTCGGCCTCCAGCTGACGCATCGCCTCGACTACCTCGTCGAGGAACTCGTCGACCTCGTCCTGCTCGTAGCCCTCACGGAACTTGGTCGCCTGGAACTTCTTGTTGAGGACGTCGTCTGCTGTCAGCAGCGTCATGGGTCGTCACCTCGGTGTCGTTACGGATAAGGTCACGAGCACCGGGCATCCGGTCACTCATGCGGACAGAGTACCTGAACTCGAGGTTCAGGCCACATCAAGCGCGCTATCTCACGCTGACGTGAGAACAGCACTCTAGCGGTTCGCTCACGACTTCACACCTGTTCAGACGAGAAGTCCGAGCAACCACTGGATCATCCAGATCCCGAAGACCAGGACCAGGAAGCTCAGGTCGATACCGACCCCTCCCAGGCGTGCCATGGGAACCCTCTGACGGATCACTCGCAGAGGCGGATCCGTCAGAGCGTAGACAAGGTTGGCCAGCACCAGGACGACCCCCCGGGGGCGCCACTGGCGGGCGAAGACCTGAATCCAGTCGAGCACGACCCTGACCAGGAGGATGAGGAAGTACAGGCTCAGAATGCTCAACAGGATCCCGGCTACTGCGGAGACGAGGTTCACCTACGAGTCAGCTCAGCTCTGGTTGAAGAAGCGGCCGCGGGCCTCGGCGACCTCACCGCCGTCGATCTCCACGCTGGCCGGGGTCAGCAGGAACACGCGCGGGGTGACGCGCTCGATGGCGCCGTGCAGCCCGAAGACCAGGCCGGCGGAGAAGTCCACCATGCGGCGCGCGTCGGACTCGCTCATACCGGTGAGGTTGATGATGACGGGGACGCCGTCGCGGAAGGACTCTCCGATGATCCTGGCCTCGTTGTAGGTCGAGGGGTGAACCGTGACGATACGGCGAAGATCCGGGGCGGCGACAACGGGATCGGGCGCAGCCGGGGCGGAGAAGTCCTCATACCCCTCGTCACTGTAGTCCTGCTCGTGCTCCTGCACGGGGTAACCGGCGTCGGCAGCCTCATAGCCGTCCTCGTAGGTCTCCTCCTCCGGCTCCGAGTAGCCGAGGAAACTGGTCATACTGCGCAGCGCGCCCATTTATCGCTCCTTGGTTCGTCCGGTCCCCTGCGTTCCGGATGTGCTGCGACGGTATCCGCCCCTACGACACCGCATGGGGACCTCACCTCGGCGTGTCCCCAACCTCAGGTTTCAGGAAGGTCACGCCCAGGAGGTACTCAGCGCACTGGGGCTTATCTCGGAACTCCAATGCCGGCCAGGCGTCCTGTCACTCCGTCGCGCCGGTAGGAGAAGAAACGAGGGTCCTCATAGGTGCACCACTGACCAGCACTGATGTGACCAACACCGGCGCGCTCGAGCTGGGCGAGCACACCTGCCGCGACGTCAAGGCCGGGCGTGCCCCACGATGTGCGCGAGGCGCACGCCGGTTCGCGCTGCGCGGACAGCGCGAGCATGTCCTCGGGGACCTCGTAGCAGGAGCCGCAGATCGACGGGCCCACGGCGGCCCACAGATCCGCCGGCTCCACTCCGCCGCGCTGGAGGAACTCGATCGTGGCGGGGACGACACCGTCGAGCATGCCTCGCCGTCCGGCGTGCACGGCGGCGGTGAGAGCGCCGTCCCGGGACGCCAGCAGGACGGGGACGCAGTCGGCCACGAGAACGCAGCAGCCCGCGGGCGCCCCGGCCGTCCGGGAGTCCAGGACGAGCGCATCCGCCTCGGGCACCTCGTCAACCTGAGCCGTGGCCACGACGGCGGAGTGGATCTGGTTCATCCAGGCCAGGTGACGCCCCCGCTCGAGCCCGAGCAGCCCCTCGAGCTGACGACGGTGACCATGAACACGTTGCGGGTCGTCTCCGACGTGGAGTGCCAGGTTCCACCCGCCATAGGCGGTCTCGTCCCCGCTTTCGGCGCCCCGATCCCGAGCGCCACCCTCCGGGGCCAGGACGGGACGGGCCCGCAGGCCGCGGGTAGTGAAGTACCCACGAGCCCGCGGGCCCAGATCCACCTCGATCAGGTCCGAGATCTCAACGGCACCGGTGTCGCACATGTTGCCGCATCCCCGGGCAGCGATGCCGCTCAGCGCAGGAAGTCAGGCAGATCGATGCCGTCGTCGTCGGCGTCGACCCCGATGACCTGAGGAACCTCAAGATCGGAGACCGAGTGCTGCGCCGGCACCGAGCCGTAGGAGCCGTAGGACTCATCCACATAGGCCGGCATACTCCCCGAGGAGAGGGCCTCGGCCGCACTGACCTCCGACAGGTTCGCCGCGGCCGCCGGAGAGGAGGAGGGCGGAGGAGCCAGCGGGACCGGACGAGTCACCGGGTTCTGGGCGGCATGGGCGCCACCACGAGGAGCGGGGGCCGGGGGCAGGTCGTCCACCGGGGAGGAGGGCACCGGCGGCACAGCGGCGGCCCGCGACAGCCGAGTCATCGGATCGACCAGGCCACCGACGACCGGCTCGGAGTCGAAGCCGGCGGCGATGACCGTCACCCGCACCTCGTCTCCCAGGGCGCCGTCGACCACGTTTCCGACGATGATGTTGGCCTCGGGGTGGACGGCCTCGCGCACCAGGTTGGCGGCCTCGTTCATCTCGAACAGGCCCAGGTCGGAACCGCCCTGGAAGAAGAGCAGCACGCCGTGTGCGCCGTCGATCGAGGTCTCCAGCAGCGGCGAGGCGATGGCCTCCTCGGTGGCCGTGATCGCGCGCCCCTCACCGGTGGCCGAGCCGATACCCATGAGAGCACTGCCGGCGCCCTGCATCACGGACTTGACGTCATTGAAGTCGACGTTGATGAGACCGGGGGTGGTGATGAGCTCGGTGATGCCCTGGACACCCTGAAGAAGGACCTGGTCGGCCTGCTTGAAGGCGTCAACCACGGAGATGTTCTTGTCGGCGATCTGCAGGAGGCGGTCGTTGGGGATGACGATGAGGGTGTCGACTTCCTCGCGCAGCGCCTGGACACCGTCCTCGGCCTGGGCCGAGCGGCGGCGGCCCTCGAAGGAGAAGGGGCGGGTGACCACACCGATGGTCAGCGCACCGATGCTCTTGGCCAGGCGGGCGACGACGGGGGCCGCGCCGGTGCCGGTGCCGCCCCCCTCACCCGCGGTGACGAAGACCATGTCCGAGCCGTCGAGGGCCTCACGGATCTCGGACTCGTGATCCTCGGCGGCCTTGCGGCCGATCGCCGGGTCGGCTCCCGCTCCCAGACCTCGGGTCAGGTCCCGCCCGACGTCGAGCTTGACGTCAGCGTCGGACATGAGCAGCGCCTGGGCGTCGGTGTTCACGGCGATGAACTCCACGCCACGCAGATCGGCCTCGATCATGCGGTTGACGGCATTGACGCCGCCGCCGCCGACACCGACGACCTTGATCTCTGCCTGGTAGTGCTGTGAGTCGTCCACAGCCATGCTCTCGACCACTGGCGTCCCCTCCGCGAGTTTCGTCATGAGCCCTCTGACGAGGACCCCCCTCAAACCTCAACCTCAAGTTAAGGTCAATACTTATGTCATTCTCTGAACGACTGGCCTAACGCTATGAGACTTCCAGGACCTCGTATCGCATTGAAGCCCGGCGTGTTCGTGTGCAGTTGCCTGCGGATTCCCTGCTATATCGCTGCAATATACCTGCAATAAACCTGAAGGGCTGAGGTCACGTGCTGCTGCGCGTCCCGCCGTCCCTGGGCTCATCGAGCAGCGGCCGAGCAGAAGAACGTTCAGGACGTCGGCGACGGCGCCGCGGTGGTCGTGGTCGCTCCGTCGGTGGATCGTGTGGTGGGGCGATGCGGCGAGGAGACGTCGTAGATGGACGCGGTGGTGGTCATGAGAGTCGCCAGGACGCGTGCCTTGAGCTGGTTGTCCTGGTTGTTCCCCCAGACCACGCTGGCCCCGCTGGACAAGGTCAGTGTGACCTGCCCCGCCTCAGTGGCGCTGCCGCTGCTCACCTGGGCCAGGGTCTCAGGGGTGAGGGAACCCACCACCTGGGTGACGGCGGCGACCTGCTTGGCGGAGATCCTCTGTGGCCCCGATGCCTGCACGGCGGGGTCGGGCACGATGTTCACCAGGCCCGACGGAGGCTCGGGGACCCGCTCGAGGACCACGGCCTCGTTGTCGAGGACCTGGTAGCCCTCCGAGTCCTGCACGGTGGCCACCGGCACGCGCATCGTCAAGTGCACCCGCAGTCCGTGGGGCCAGGCCCTGGTCACCTGCGCCCGGCGCACCCGGACCAGCTTGTCGCTGACCTGGGTGGAGAGCCGGCCGGTGTCCAACCGCAGCAACGAGTCACCCGCGTAGGCGGCCAGGACCTCGCGGACCTGCTTATCCGAGACGCTGCCGTCCGATCCTGCCACGGAGATCCTCTGAGTCTGCAGACCCAGGAGGGGTGAGAAGGTCAGGGCCCAGACCGTCAGGACAATGGCGAGCACCACGATGGAGACCCTCACCACCCGTCGCAGCCGCAACCGGCGCAAGGCGTCCTGACGCTCCTTGAGACGATCGGCCAGCCCGGTGGAGACGACCCGGTCGTCTCCTCTGGAAAGAGCCACTTGCCGACGGCCGAACACGGTCAGCTCGGTGCTCGATGCCGCGTCGGGGCTGGAGGACTCCTGACGGGGACTGGTGCGTTTGGTGTCCTCGCCGCCGCGACGCGAAACCGTCGAGGGGCTGGATGCGCCCCTCGACGTCGACGGACGCCTGGGTCGCGAGGGCACCCCGGCGGCTCCACCCGGGGCCTTGGGAGCCCTGGAGGCGGAAGCGCTCCGTGACAGGTTGGCGGGGGCCGGAGGCCCGGCCTGCTCGGTCCCCTGATCCGTCGGGGGACTCGGCGCGGACGGTCCCTGCGCCGAGCGGGTGGGACGCGGACGCCGGGGGCCCGAACGGCGCGGAGGGATGCGGGCCGGGGCGTCCTGAGCGCGGTTGGAGCGCTCGGGACGGGGGGCCGAGGGCTTCCTCATGCCCGCTCGTCCAGGTCCGCGGGCGAGGGGGCTGCACCGCCCTCGCGGGCCGCCAAGTCGGCCAGTACCGTGGCAGCGAGCTCGGTGACGTCTCCGGCGCCGACTGTCAGCAGCAGGTCGCCGGGGCGCGCCAGGTCGGCCACCGCGTGCGCGGCCTCAAGACGCTCGGCGACAAACCTGGCTGTGCCGCCGGGGACCCGCTGGGCGACCGTGTCCCCGGTGACACCGGGGAAGTCCGCCTGAGTCTCCCTGGCAGGGTAGACATCGGTGACGACAACGGCGTCGGCCAGGGCCAGCGCCTGTCCGAAGCGGTCGACGAAGACCCTGGTGCGGGAGAACAGGTGCGGCTGGAACAGGACCAGGACCCGACCGCCGCGCTCCTGGGCCACACCCCGCGCCGTGCGCAGCAGGGCCTCGATCTCCGTGGGGTGGTGGGCGTAGTCGTCGATGACGCGCACGCCGTCGGCCTCTCCCCGGTCCTCGAAGCGCCGGCCCGTCCCCCCGAAGGCCCCCAGTGCCCGGGCCATCAGGGCCGGTTCGACGCCGAGCTCGATGCCCGCGGCCCAGGCACCGGCGGCGTCGAGGGCCACGTGGTCCCCGGGCACGGCCAGCACCAGCTCAACCGGGCCGTGATGCGGCTCCTCACCCACGCCGCCGGTGGGCTCGCGGTCGGTCGCCGTGGTGAGGGTCAGCAGCCCCCGAGTGGATGAGGCCCCACGTTCCCGAATGTCCAGGTGGACGTGTCCCTCCCCCACGAGCACTCCGCCGGGGAGGGCCTCGGGGCCTGCGAAGGAGTAGGTGACGACGCGCAGGCCATCGGCTGCAGCGCGCTGCGCCAGGCGCAGTGCGCCGGCATCGGCGGCGCAGGCGACCAGCAGGCCCCCGGGCACCAGCCGGTGAGCGAAGTCGACGAATGCCGTCTCGAAGGCCTCCGCGGTGCCGTAGCTGTCGAGGTGGTCGGGCTCGACGTTGGTGACGATCTCCACGCGCGGGGAGTAGTTGAGGAAGGAGCGGTCGGACTCATCGGCCTCGGCGACCAGGACGGGACCGCTGCCCAGGTGGGCCCCGGTGCCCAGCGCCCGCACGACTCCGCCGATGGCGAAGGAGGGGTCGGCGCCGGCGTCCGTGAGGGCCTCGGCGAGCATGCCTGAGGTCGTGGTCTTGCCGTGCGCACCCGCCACGGCGACGAAGTCCAGGCCCTGAGCGGCCAGCGCCAGCGCCTGAGACCGGTGGATGACCTCCTGGTCCCGCCGCCGGGCCTGGGCGAGCTCGGGGTTGGTCTCCTTGATCGCGGTGGACACCACGACCGTGCTGCGCTGGGGGACATTCGCGGCGTCGTGCCCCAGGTGGGTCGTGATGCCCAGGTCGGCCAGGTGGTCGAAGGCGGGACCGCCGTGGGCGTCGGAGCCCGAGACCCGGGCACCACGGGCAGCGAGCAGCTGGGCGACCACGCTCATCCCCGCTCCCCCGATGCCAATGAGGTGGAAGGTCCTGTCTGCCAACGTGCGCTGATCGGCGCCGGCCGGCCGGCCGGCAGCGTGGGAGCTGTCCTGGGTTGTCGTGGCGGTCATGCCGCGTTCTCCTCATCAGTGGGAGTGTCATGGATGGAGGCGCACTGCTGAATGAGGGCGGCCAAGCGGGCCGCCGCATCCTGGACGCCAGTGGAGGCCGCGGCCCGGGCCATGGCGGCCTGCCGCTCAGAGTCGGAGATGAGCATGGCGAAGTCAAGGATGTCCGAGGGCTTCAGGTCGGCGTCGAGCACCATGCGCCCGCCCCCGGAGGCCAGGACGTCAGCGGCGTTGAGACGCTGCTCCCCGTTGCCGATCGGCAAGGGGACGTAGAGCGCCGGAAGCCCCAGGGCCGTGATCTCTGCGACGGTACCGGCACCGGAGCGGCACAGGACCCCGTCGGCGCAGGCGTAGGCCTGTTCCATCGTGGTCAGGTAGTCGAGCACGTGGTACCGCTCGGAGAGGTCCTCCGCGGCGCCGGAGGCCACTACCGCCTCGAGGGCGGCGCGCACCGGGGCGTCCTTGTCCTTACCAGTCAGGTGCAACACCTGCAGTCCGGCGGGCAGGGAGCCCAGCGACTCGCTCAGGACCTCGTTGAGGTGCTGGGCCCCCAAGGATCCGCCCGTCACCAGCAGCGTGGGCAAGTCGGGGTCGAGTCCCAGAGCCTGCGCCCCCTCGGCGCGGGCCCGGTGGGTCCCCTCGCTCGTGGCCCGCTGCGACACCAGGGTGGCGATGGCCGGGCGCAGCGGCAGCCCCGTGACCTCGGTGCGCCCCTTGGAGGCCTTGAGACGGGTGGAGGCGAAGGTCAGGGCGACGGCCTGTGCCCAGGAGGCCCCCAGCCGGTTGGCCAGCCCCGGGCGGGCGTTCTGCTCATGGATGACGACCGGCACTCCGGCCTTCCTGGCGGCCAGGTAGGCCGGGGTCGACACGTAGCCGCCGAAGCCGACGACGACGTCGGCACTGACCGTCTCAATGGCCTCCGTGGCCGCGCTGATCGCCTTTCCCAGCCGGTGCGGCAGGCGCAGCAGGTCACCGCTGGGGCGCCGCGGCAGAGGGACTCTGGGGACGAGGGCCAGCTCGAAGCCGGCCTCGGGCACCAGTCGCTTCTCCAGTCCCTCGGCGGTCCCCAGGACGAGGATCTGCGTGTCAGGGTCACCGCCCAGGGCCGGGTCACGCAGGGCCGCGGCCGTGGCCAGCAACGGGTTGACATGGCCGGCGGTGCCTCCACCGGCCAGCAGTACCCGCAATGGCCGGGGCCGCTCCGAGCCGCTAGGACGTTCCTGCTGGGGCGAGCTTGCGCTCTCACTTGTCTCGGGCACGGTTCCTCCTTGGGACAATGACTGCCAGGGAACGACGCAGCGCCCCGGGACTCGTGGACAGGGCCTCCTGCGCACCGGGTTCATGGCGTGCGAAGGCCAGAAGCACCCCAATGGCTAGGAGGACCGACACCAGTGCGGTGCCTCCACGGCTGACGAGGGGAAGGGGGACGCCCAGCACCGGCAGCGCACCGGTGACGACCCCCATGTTGATGATCGCCTGCCCCACGATCCACGCACCGATGGCCGAGGTTGTGGCCACGACGTACAGGGAGGTGTGGCGTCTCATGAGCCGCAGGCAGCAGGCTCCGATGCCGGCGAACAGGGCGATGACGACGAGCGTGCCCACCAGCCCGAATTCCTCACCGAGCACGGCGAAGATGTAGTCGGAGTCCGCCTGGGTGAGGTAGCCCCACTTCTGGCGCGAGGATCCCGGCCCCACACCGAGCCAGCCCCCGGTCCCCAGCGCCCACATCCCGTGCTTGGGCTGGTAGCCCACGCCCATGGGGTCGGCGCCCTCGGGATGGATCCAGGCGGTGATCCGGGCGCGCCGGTTGGCGCTGAGCATGGAGGCGGCCGCGAACATGGCGATGCCGCCGACACCCAGGAGGGCAAACCAGCGCTTGCGCATTCCCCCCACCCACAGGGCCCCGGCGACGATGATCACCAGGATGATGACGGTTCCCAGATCCTGTCCGCCCAGAACGCTCAGGATCGCGGCGCCGACACCGCCCCAGCCCGCCGCCCACACCCGGTCCCGAGGGCGCCTGTCCGCGTACCAGGTCACCAGGGTGCCCAGGACCAGGGCGAGGGCCACCTTGATGAACTCCGAGGGCTGGGCGGTGCCGACGCCTGGGACCTGGATCCAGTTGCGGTTGCCGTAGACGTTGACGCCCACGGGTGTGAACACCAGGCACTGCATGGCGATCGTCAGTGCCAGGAGCACCCACGCCATCCGCGGGAACCAGGACAGCGGGATGCGGGAGACGCCCACCATGCCCAGTGTCCCCACCGCGGCGAAGATGAGGTACTTGGCGAAGTCGGTGAAGGCGTTGCCGCCGGTGGCGGCGACGGTCACTGACTGCACGGAGAAGACCATGATGAGTCCGAAGGTCTCCAGCACCAGGGTGGACACGAGCAGGCAGTAGTAGGTCAGGGTCACCTGCTCGGAGCCCTGGGTGGAGTCCGGCCCGCCGGAGGGACGCCGACGACGATCCTCGGGGGCGCCATCGGGCTGGGGGGCCCCGCCGTCCCAGGGTCTCGAAAGCCGCTCGCCCCAGCGCACCAAGCGCTTGCGCCAGGCGCCACCCAGGTGGCCTCCGGCTCCCGTGGGCCGGGAGCCGGAGGGCTTCCCGGTCGGCCTGGACGAGGTGGCCGCGCCCCTGCGGGGGGCGGTCCGCTCCGGCTTGTGCTCGGCACCGGTCCCCCGTGACGGGCCTCCGGATGCCCGCGAGGATCCTGACGAGGAGGGGCTCGACGAGCGGGCAGCGGTGGCCGAGGTGGACCCGGTCTTCACAGCTGCTCCTGGTCGCCGGAGGCGTCCGTGTCCCGGGCGCCATCGCCTTGGGTGTAGGCCCGGGCGCAGGCGGCGAACAGGTCGCCGCGCTGGGCGTAGGACGTGAACTGGTCCCAGGAGGCGCAGGCCGGGGCCAGTATGACGGTGTCGCCGCTGCGGGCCATGGCGCCGGCGGCCTCCACCGCTGCGGCGCTCACCTGCTCGGCGCTGCCGTCACTGACGCGGGTGAGGACAAGGCCGGGGGCCTCCCGCTCCAGGGCCGCCAGAATGTCGTTCTGGTCCTTGCCGATGACGACTGCGCCGCGCAGGTGGGGGCGCACCGTGCGGACCAGGTCGAAGAACTGGGCGCCCTTGGTGTCGCCGCCGCAGATCCACACGCCGGTCCCCCGCGGCAGGGAGGTCAGTGCGGCCTCGGCGGAGTGCGGGTTGGTGGCCTTGGAGTCGTCGACCCAGGTGACACCGTCCGCCTCAGCGACGGTGACGATCCGGTGGGCCCCGGGGCTATAGGCGCGCAGCCCGGAGGCGACCGCCTCCGGATCAACTCCGGCTGCGCGGGCCAGCGCGGCGGCCGCCAGGGCGTCGGCCAACAAGTGCGCGGGCAGGTTCTGGGCGCGCCGCCCGGGGGCCAGGTGAGCCAGGTCGACAGTGGTGGCCAGCTCGACACCACTGGAGCGTCGCTCGGCGTGGAAGGCGCGGTCGACCAGCAGGTCCTCGACCATGCCGACCTGCCCCAGCCCCGGCGCGGCCAGGGTGAAGCCAATGGCTCGGCAGCCCTCGACGACGTCGGCCTGGCGGACCATGTCCTCGGTGGCGGCGTCGGCGAGGTTGTAGATGGCGGCGAGCCGGGTGCGGCGGTAGACGCGGGCCTTGTCCTGGGCGTAGGCCTCCAGCCCTCCGTGCCAGTCGAGGTGGTCGGCGGCCAGGTTGAGGCAGGCCGAGGCCAGGGGCGCCAGGGTCCTGGTGGTGTGGAGCTGGAAGCTGGACAGCTCCACGGCCAGGGCGTCGGCGCTGCCGGCCAGCACCGCCTCAATGACGGGGGTGCCGATGTTGCCGACGGCCGGGGCCGTGAGCCCGTGGGCCGTCAGGATCGCCGAGAGCATGCTGACCGTGGTGGTCTTGCCGTCCGTTCCTGTGACAGTCAGCCAAGGGATGTGCGGGCGTGACGAGTCCTGCTGGATCCTCCAGGCCAGCTCGACCTCGCTCCAGGTCTCGATGCCCGCCGCCGCGGCGCCTCGCAGGACCGGGCCGGTGGCCGGGACCCCGGGTGAGACGATGAGGAGCCGCGCCGGGGACTGCGCCAGGGCGGCCGCGGTGGCCTCGGCGTCGGCGACCGCGGCGGAGGCCACAGGGGTGTGCAGCATCTCGATGGAGGACTCACGGCTGTCGAAGACGTGAATGCGGGCCCCCAGCGTGGCCAGGGCATCGACGACGGCGCGCCCGGTACGCCCTAGCCCGACGACGGCCACATGGGCGCCGTCGAGCTGGTCGCTCAGGGACCTGCCAAGGCCGGTGACGGCGCTGGGCGATTCACCGGGGACTTCAGTCGGACTGGTCACGGTGCGGGTTCACGCTCCTGGTTTCTCACTGCTCCTGACGGAGTTGCCGGCAGGAAAAGGTTGCTTCAAGGGGTCGGGTCAAGGCGGCCCGAGCATCCCGGTTCATCCGAAGATGAGCTGGCGCAGGTACTCGGCGTAGAAGAGACCGAGTCCCGCAATGACACACAGGCCGGCGATGATCCAGAAGCGGATCACCACATTGACCTCGGTCCATCCTCCCAGTTCGAAGTGGTGATGCAGGGGAGCCATGCGGAAGACGCGTCGGCCTGTTGACTTGAATGAGACGATCTGGATGATGTCGCTCATGACCTCGGCCAGGAACAGTCCGCCCAGGATGACGGCGAGGAACTCGGTGCGGGTCAGGATCGACAGTCCTGCGACGGCCCCGCCCAGGGCCAAGGACCCGGTGTCGCCCATGAAGATCTTGGCCGGTGAGGCGTTCCACCACAGGAAGCCGAAGCAGGCCCCCATGAGGGCGGCGGCGATCATGGCCAGGTCTCGCGGGTCCCTGACCTGGTAGCAGGTGGTGGGGACCATGGTCTCGTGACCGTAGTTGCAGGACTGGTTGGTCTGCCACACACCGATGAGCGTGTAGGCGCCGAAGACCATGGCCGAGGCGCCGGCAGCCAGTCCGTCGAGTCCGTCGGTGAGGTTGACGGCGTTGGACCAGGCGGTGATGAGGAAGTTGGCCCACAGGATGAACAGGATGAGCCCGACGACGCTGCCGGCGAAGGCCAGGTTGATCGCCGAGTCCCGGGCGAAGGAGATCCGGGTGGAGGCGGGGGTCAGTCCGTTGCGGTCCGCGAAGTGCAGGGCCGCCACCGAGAATCCGACACCGATGATCGCCTGCCCCACGATCTTCTGCCACGCCCTCAGCCCCAGGGAGCGCTGCTTGGAGATCTTCTCGAAGTCGTCCAGGAATCCGATGAGCCCGAGTCCGACGACGAGGAAGAGCAGCAGGACCCCGGAGGCGCGCGGTGTGCGCAGCTGGGTGAGATTGGCCAGGGTGTAGCCCAGGACGGTGGAGATGATGATGACGAGGCCGCCCATGGTCGGCGTGCCGCGCTTGGTGAAGTGTCCCTGGGGCCCGTCCTGGCGGATGAACTGTCCGTACTCCTTGGCGTGGAGGTAGCGGATGAGCAGGGGGGTCCCCAGCAGGGTGCCCACCAGTCCAACCACGCCGGAGATGAGGATGGCGGTCATCGGGGACGAACCTCCTTGAGGTGGTCGGCCAGGCGCCAGGCGCCCGAGCCGTTGGAGCCCTTGACCAGGACGGCGTCGCCGTCGCACAGCAGGGCGTCGATCTGGGAGATGGCGGTCGCGGCATCATCGAAGCCGACCACCTCGACCCCTCGCGCCCCGGCCGCCTCGAGTGCCTCCTGGGTGGAGCCGATGCCAATGAGCATAGCGGCTCCGGCCTGGGCCGCTAGCTCTCCGGTGCGCGCGTGATCGACCGCCGAGGACTCCCCCAACTCGAGCATCTCGGAAATCACGACGACGCGACGTCGCTCCCCCGCCAGAGCCGGCAACACGGCCAGCGCCGCCGTCATGGAGTCGATGTTGGCGTTGTAGGAGTCGTCGATAAGGAGAAGATCCCCACCGAGCTCCGACACGTCCATGCGGTGGGGGCTCTCAATGCTCACCGAGCCGAGCCTGTCGGCAACGAGCTCGGGGTCCAGTCCTGCGGCCAGGGCCAGGCCGGCGGCGGCCAGGGCGTTGGACACGTTGTGAGCACCGGCGACGGCCAGCTGGACGCGTCGGGGCTCGGCGAGCCCGGGCAGGTGGAGGTCGAAGGCTGCTCGGGCGGCCGCGTCCAGGTTCACGTTCTCAGCCCTCAAGTCGGCCTGTCGTCCTTGAGCGGAGAAGGTGAGGACGCGTGCCGGCGCGAGCTCGGCCATGGCGGCGGCGCGGGCGTCGTCGGCGTTGAGGACGGCGGTCCCTTCAGGCAGCAGGCCGGCGATGATTTCGGCCTTGGCCGCGGCGACGCCCTCGATGGAGCCGAAACCGCCCATGTGGGCGTGCCCGATCATGAGGACCCCGGCCGCGTCCAGGGGGGCGATGTCGGTGAGGTAGGCGATGTGCCCGGGTCCGGATGCCCCCATCTCCAGGACGAGGTAGCGGGTGGACTCGTCGGCCTCCAGCACGGTCAGCGGCAGACCGATCTCGTTGTTGAAGCTGGCCCGGGGCGCCACCGTGGGTCCGGAGGCGGCCAGGAGCTGACGGGTGAGGTCCTTGGTGGTGGTCTTGCCCACCGAGCCGGTCATCGCCACCACGGTGAGACGCTCACCGCGCTCGGCTGCGCTCCGGCGCAGCCCCTCCAGGTGGGTGCGGGCCAGCGCGCCGAGGGCCATCACGGTGTCCTCCACGAGGACGAGCCCCATGGTCGGCGTCTCGGCCTGCCCCTGGGACAGCCCGCTGCGGGCGGCCTCCAGGTCGGAGACGATGGCTCCGACGGCACCCAGGGCCCCGGCCGATCCCAGGTGGGCGTGGCCGTCGGTGCGCTCACCGTGAACGGCGATGAACAGTGAGCCCTCGGCGGCCTGGCGCGAGTCGGTGACGACCGGTCCGGTCACGGGCGCATCCGGGCCGATGAGCCTGCCGCCGACGGCGGCTGCGATTTGACTCAGGCTGAGCCTCATGCCCGTCCCCATTTCTTCTCGACGGCCTCGGCCATCACGGGCGCGTCGTTGTAGCGGATGAACTCCCCGGCCATTTCCAGGAAGGGCTCGTGCCCCTTCCCGGTGACGATGACGGTGTCGTTGGGCCCGCACAGCTCGACTCCCCGGCGCACGGCGTCGCCGCGCCAGGTGGTGATCTCCTCGACATTCTTCAGGTCGGGGCGCACGCCGCGCACCCCGTCGAGGATGGCGTTGCGGATGAGCTGGGGGTCCTCGCTGCGGGGGTTCTCGTCGGTGACGACCAGTACGTCCGCCAGGCGAGCGCACACCTCACCCAGCATGGGCCGTTTGCCCTGGTCGCGGTCGCCGTCGGAGCCGAAGACCACGATGAGGCGCCCCGGGGTGATGGGGCGCACGGCCTTGAGGGCCAGCTCCATGGCGTCGGGGGTGTGGGCGAAGTCGACGATGCACAGGCCGCGTCGGCCGTCGCGCTTGCTGATGCGCTGCATCCGGCCGGGGATGTTGTGGGCACCGGCCAGGGCGGCTGTGGCCGTGGCGGCGGGTACCCCCGCACGGATGGCCATGACCAGGGCCAGGGCGGCGTTCTGGACGTTGACGAGTCCGGGCAGGGGGCAGGAGGCCTCGATCTGCTCGCCGTCGGGCCCGTGGAGGGTGAAGGTGGTGGCGGAGTCGGTCAGGGAGACGGCGGCGTCACCGACCCACCAGTCGGCGGGGGTGTCCCCGGGGTAGGCGCGCACGCGGTCGATCTCAATGGGGGCCTTAGCGGCCAGGGCCGCGCCCCACTGGTCGTCGACGCAGACCACGCCGCGGCGGGCGTGCTCGGGGGTGAACAGCTGCGCCTTGGCCTCCAGGTAGCCCTCCATGGTCTTGTGGAAGTCGAGGTGGTCGCGCTGAAGGTTGGTGAAGCCGGCGACGTCGACGACGAACCCATCGAGCCGGTGCAGGACGATGGCGTGGCTGGAGGCCTCCAGGGAGGCGGCGCCGACCCCGTCCTCCACGGCCATGGCCATCATCCGCTGCAGGACGGGGGCCTCGACGGTGGTGCGCGGGGACTCCACGGAGCGCTCCCCCACGCGCAGCTCGACGGTTCCGGCCACCATGCAGGCGCCGACGTGGGCGGACAGGATGGCGTCGAGGAAGTAGGCGGTGGTCGTCTTGCCGTTGGTTCCGGTGACAGCGGTGGTGATCAGTCCGCGTGCCGGGTGGTGGTAGGCCTCGGCGCTCAGAGGGCCGACGACGGCACGGGGGTCGTCGTGCACGAGGACCGGGGTTCCGGGAGCGGACTCGTGGACGATCTGGGCGCCGTCGGCATCGGTCAGGACGGCAACGGCACCGGAGGCCACCGCCTCGGCGGCGAAGCGGGCGCCGTGGACGGTGAAACCGGGCAGTCCCACGAAGAGCTCTCCCGGTGCGGTGTCGCCGGAGTCGACACTGACCCCCAGGATGCTCAGGTCATTGAGGGCGGCGGCATCTTCAGCTGAGGCGGGCGCCAGGGAGAAGCGCTCGCTCAAGGTGCTGATGGGGACGGGACCATTAGAGCTCGGCCGTAGGGCGGCGGCCGACTCGTAGGCGTGGTTGCTCATAGTTCCTCAATCTATCGCGACCTTCCACTGTCGATGTTCCACAAGAGCCCCTCCGGCTCACTTCGCCGAGGTGCTGGTGGTCACGCTGTCTACCTCATAGGCCACCTCACTGGTTCGCGTCCCGCTCTCCCCCGGCACCGTTGCGAGCGGCCCGGGCCGCCACGACGCTCGGGTCCGGGGCGATGTTGAGCGCCTGCATGGCGGCCAGCGCCACCTCCCGGAAGACGGGGGCGGCAACGGTGCCTCCATAGATTCCCTCGGGCCGGTTGACGATGACCGCGATGGCCAGCACCGGGTCGCGAGCCGGCAGGAAGCCGACGAAGGAGGCCACGGTGGAGTCGTCGGTGAGGATCTCTGTGGTTCCGGTCTTGCCGGCCACCAGATAGCCGTTGATGGAGGCGGACTCGGCGGTTCCGCCCTCCTGGGTGACGCCGATGAGCATCTCGGTGAGGGTCTTGGCCGTCGCCTCGGAGATGACCCGCACCCCCTCGGGGCGCTTCTGGGGGGTCTGCTTGCCGTCGGCGTCGATCCAGGCGTCGATGACGCGCGGGGCCACGCGCACGCCCTTGTTGGCCACGGCGGCCAGTACCTGGAGGGACTGGAGAGTGGTGCAGGCCACGCCCTGCCCGAACATGGTGGTGTAGCGGGTGCGGTCGTCCCAGGAGCTGGGCGGGTAGAAGATGCCGTCGGACTCCGCCGGCATCTCGACGCCCGTGGCCTGTCCCCAGCCGAAGCGCTTCATGTACTTGTAGCGGACGTCGTCGGCGAGCTTCTCGCCGATCTGCACGGTGCCGACGTTGGAGGACTCCGCCAGGACCCCGGCGGTGGTCATGGTCTGGGTCTCGTGCTCGTGGGAGTCCTTGAAGGTCTGTCCGTTGGCCGAGGTCCAGGTGTAGGGGATGGTCCAGGTGTCCTCGGGCTTGACGGCCCCCTCCTCCAGAGCGGCGGCGAAGGTGACGACCTTCCCGACGCTTCCGGGCTCGAAGACGGCTTGAACGCTGCGGGCGGTGCGGTTCTCCTCGGATGTGGCCGAGGGGTCGGAGGGGTCGACCGAGTTGGAGTCGGCCAGGACCACGACCTTGCCGGTGGCCGGCTCCATGGCCATGACGATGCCCCAGTCCGCGTGCTGTGCGGCAACCGTTTTGTCGATGGTCTCCTGGGCAATGGACTGCAGGTCGGGGTTGAGGGTGGTGCGCACCGTGACACCGGGCCTGGCCGGTTCGTCCTCCTGCTCACCGGTGGGGATGATGACGCCGCTGCGCCCGACCTCCTCGCTGCCCTTGCCGTCGGTTCCCGTCAGGAGCTTGTTCTGAGTCAGCTCCAGCCCGGCTGCCCCGATGAGCTCGCGGTTGTGCTCGCCCTCGTGGGTGAAGCCCAGGACGTTGCCGGCCACGGTCCCGGCCGGGTAAGTGCGTCGGGTGCGCTGGTCGGGCTCGACCCCGGGGATGTCCAGAGCCTTGATCTTGCGCCAGGTGTCGGGAGAGACCTCCTGGGCGATGACCTCGTAGCTCCGGTTTCCCACGAGCTTGGCTCCGAGCTCGAGGGGATCGACGTCGAGGATCGGTGCCAGCTGGGCCGCGACCGCAGTCGCCCCGTAGTCGACGACGACCTTCTCATTGACGCCGGTGGACTCGTTGAGTCGCATCTCGGTGCGCTCGTACTGGGCGATGGCGGACTGGTTGACGCCGACGTCGTAGCTGACCGCAGAGGAGGCCAGGACGGTGCCGTCGCGTCCGGTGATGTCGCCGCGAGGGGCTCGGTTGACCCAGGTGACCGTGCGCTCGGCCTTCGCCTTCTGGGCCAGCTCCGGCCCCTCGACCGCCTGGACGTAGACGGTGCGCCCGGCCAGTGCGGTGAACACGAGCAGCCCCCCGAGCTGGAGCGCCTGACGACGCGAGGGATTCACAGGCGCCTACTTCCCGCTCTTGGCGGCGTGGGCGGGGGTCCCCTCCGTGAGCTGCCCCTTGTTGACGTCGACGACGCCGGGGGCGGCGGCGGGAACCATCCCGAGGTCCTTGGCGCGGCCGGCCAGCGCGTCGGGCGCCGAGGCCTCCTGCACCTGGGTGCGCAGCGTCTCGACGTGGTCCTCGGCGACATTGAGCTCGATCTGCTTCTCCTTCATCCGGTAGGCGGTGTCAGCCATCTTGGCGTTGAGGAGCATCGAGGTGATGAGGGCCCCGGCCAGCACGAGGATGATGACGGTCAGGAAGGGAAGGGATGATGAGGCGGCCCGGGAGGCACCGCTGACGACGCGCAGCTGGGGTCGCTTGACCGAGCCCGCCTCCGTGCGCCCCTGGGTGCTGGTGGAACCACTTGCCTGGGCGGTGCGCCGCGTCGCGATCGGGCGGGTGACTCGAGCAGTAGCAGTGGCGCTCATCAATGTGCCTTCCCTGTGGCGTAGCTGGACTGGTGTGGATGGACGATGGTGCAGTGGGATCGTTGACCGCCTGGGGCGGTCCGCGGGTGTCTGGAGCGGCGGGGCCGCCTAGCTGTGGTGGCGTCGGCGCGTGGTGCGTTGACCGCTCCGGTGCCCGGGGTCCCGTCCCCGACCGCCGGCGGGCGCAGGCGCCTGCGGCGAAGGAGCCTGGTCGGCAGGACGCAGGCGGGCGGCTGCCCGCAGTCGCACTGGTGCTGAGCGGGGGTTGTGGTCGAGCTCGCGGGCATCGGCCTTCTCCGCGCCGTTGGTGATCAGCTCCAGGTAGGGACGGTCCGCCTCGGGGACGACCGGCAGGTCCTGGGGCGCCCGGGAGGTGGCTCCGTGGGCCAGCGCCCGCTTGACGATGCGGTCCTCCAGGGACTGGTAGGACTCCACCACGAGGCGTCCTCCCACGCGCAGGCTGTTGAGAGCCCGGGGCACGGCCCGCTCCAGGACGTCGAGCTCGGCGTTGACGGCGATGCGCAGCGCCTGGAAGGTCCGTTTGGCCGGGTGCCCACCGCTACGCCGAGCCGCTGCGGGCACGGACTGACGGACGAGCTCGGCCAGCTCCTGGGTGCTGGCCACCGGCTGCCCGGACTCGCGGCGACGCACGATGGCGGCGGCGATGCGCGAGGCGAAGCGCTCCTCGCCGTAGGTGCGCAGGATGCGGGTGAGCTCGACGGCGTCGGCAGTCTCCAGCAGGTCCTGGGCGGTCATTCCCGAGCCCTGGTCCATGCGCATGTCGAGAGGTGCCGGGCGGGCATAGGAGAAGCCCCGCGAGGCCTCGTCGAGCTGGAGGGAGGAGACCCCCAGATCCATGAGGACGGCGTCCACGGTTCCCTCAGCACGAGCGGAGTGCTCACGAGCCACCCGGCTGACGGCGTCGTAGGTCGTCTGAACCGCGATGAAGCGGTCCCCGAAGCGGGCCAGGCGCGCCGAGGCCAGCGCAATCGCCTCAGGGTCGCGGTCGATGCCCACGACCCTCAGGGACGGGAAGCGCTCGAGCGCGGCCTCGGTGTGGCCCCCCATGCCCAGGGTGCAGTCGATCATGACTGGCTGGGCCGGGCCTGCCGTCGACGCGCTGTCAGCAGCACCCTCGATGGCGGGGGCGAGCAGGTCCAGGCAGCGCTCAAGGAGCACCGGCTCGTGCCGGCCGATGGCGTCGGCAGCGGATGCCTGCGCCTGTGAGCTGGTCATGAGGCGTACTCCTTTCTGGTGCTGGACCGGGTACCCGACTGGCACTCAGTTGCTGATAGGTCTTCGATATCTGACGCTCCCCCGACAGACCGGGAGGCGGCCACCTCGCCAGGACTCCTCCCGTGGTTCCGGCGCCGGGGAAGAGGCGTCGGACTCGACATCGGGCGGAGACCTCACGAGATGGTTCACCAGAGCTCTGTTGGCGTCTGCGTGCGGTCCGTCGGGTGTTGTTCAGTTGTCGACAAGGTCGCGGGGTCAGAAGAAGCCGGGAATGATCTCCTCGGCCGTGTCGGCGAAGACCTGTTCCTGGGCGGCCAGGTAGGTGCTCCAGGACTCGGAGTCCCAGATCTCCACCCGGGCGCCGGCTCCGATCACCGCCAGGTCCTTCTTCAGGCCCGCGTAGGCCCTCAGCGGCGCCGGCAGCGTGATACGCCCCTGCTTGTCCGGGATCTGCGAGTCCGCCCCCGAGAGCATGACGCGCACGTAGTCACGCGCCTGCTTCTGAGCGAGGGGGGCCTCACGCAGCTGGGCGTACATGCGCTCGAACTCGGCGGCGGTGAAGGCGTACAGGCAGTGCTCCTGACCTCGGGTCAGGACCACACCGCCCGCAAGCTCTTCACGGAACTTCGCCGGGAGGATGAGACGGCCCTTCTCGTCCAGCTTGGGTGCATGCGTCCCCAGGAACATGAGCCACCTCCTTCCCCTCGACGACCCCGTGCACCCCACCTTACTCCACTTCCCTCCCTTTTCTCCCACCCCTCCTCCTCGACAGCATCACAACCGCATATCGCCGACGACGAAGCACCCATCCAGGCCTCTCACTTTTCGTTGGAATAACCGCAGTTCACTGCCTCCTCACACGAAGTGGAGGGAGGTGGAGGGCGGATGGAGGGAGGCCTTCACCACCACCTTCCTCGGCGTGGTGGATATCCAGGAAAAAAGCAGAGTCCACTCGGCCTGCATGCAGAGTTCGGGTGAGGCTCAGAGCCTCTGCACAGCGGTACGAGCAGAGCCGGGCCGCTCTTGAGGCAGCTCTTTCGAATCCGATGAGTTCCTTGAGATTCTCAGGATTCTGTCCCGACCTCGCGAGGTCCGCCGGGGGTTGATCGGCCCCTCCAGACGCTCAGGTCCTGTCTCGAACGGATGAGCGTTGGAGACAGGACCTGTGGGGCAGTGCCGGTGGGAGGGAAGCGGGGTGGTGGAGGGAAGTGGGGGTGGTGGAGGGAGATGGGGATCGGCGTGCGTTGACGCGGTCTGAGGGGCGCGGGGATGCGGGTGGAGCTGAGAGAGGAGGGGGCTGGTGTGAGCTGGTCAGTCCTCTGAGTCGCGCCTGCGATCCCAGCGCTCTGACTGGCGGTCCATGAAGGAGGAACGCTTCTTCCCGCCGTTGGCACCCTTGGCGGGCCTGTCTCGATCTGCCGCGGACTGACGTGGGCTCGTCGTGCTCTCGACCCGGGTCAGTGCCAGTGCCACCCCACCGACGGCCACGAGGAAGCCCGCGACCCCCAGCAGGATGGACAGGAGGTTGTGGGGCACTGAGACCCCTGCGATGAGAAGCGCCAGGCCGACCAGGACCAGGGCCACACCGCCACCGATGTGGCGGGGCGAGGGCCGTGAGAGCCGACGCTCCTGACGCTGGAAGGTCTGAGCCAGCTCGGGGTCATCCTCATGGAGCTGCGATTCCAGGTCTCGCAGGACCTGCTGCTCTCGCTCTGACAGTGCCATCATGCTCCTTGCTTCCGGGCGGGGCCGGGGATCTGCGCCGTAGTGGCCAGGATAAGCGCTGTGACGGCTCAGGAGAAACTCTCCGAGGAGGTTGGCCGGGACGCAGGTCGGCTCTCCTGCTCGGATCGACGAGGGCCTCGCCCGCGTCGCCCCTGCTGGCCGAGCGGCGCCTTGGTGGTGCCGCCTTCTGGTAGAAGACTGGCCGGGGCCAGCGCGTCGGCGCCCCACCTGCGGCGCACGGCGTCGGCGGCCCGCTCGGAGGCGCCGCGCCGCGGGTCCTCGTCCAGGAGGAGCTGCACACCATCGTCGGGGCGCAGCAGCCCCTCGACCCGTACCCCCAGGAGGCGAAAGCCGCCGGGCGGGGTGGGCAGGGCGGAGTAGAGCGAGGAGACGGTCTCCCAGATGTCCTGGGCGAGGTCGGTGGGAGTGGCCAGGGTGCGTGAGCGGGTGACGGTGGTGAAGTCGGCCCCTCGGGCCTTGAGGACGGCGACACGGCAGCGCAGGTCCGCCGCGCGCAGGCGGGCGGCGCACTGGTGGGTCTGGTCCAGCAGGACCCGCCGAGCGTGCTCCCGGTCGGTGAGGGTCTCGAAGAAGGTGGTCTCGGTGCCCACCGACTTCTCCTCGCGCACCGGCTCCACCCGGCGGGGGTCGACGCCGTGGGAGAGCTCGTGCAGGTGGTGTCCTGCGGCCCGGCCGAGGATCTTCTCCAGGCGGCGCGCGTCTGTGCCTGCCAAGGTGCGCACGTCCTGGATCCCCCACCTGGCCAGGATCTCCTGGGTCCGGGTGCCCACGCCCCACAGCGCCCCGACCGGCAGCACGTTGAGGAAGTCCTGCGTGGAGGCGGCCGGCACCAGGAGCAGTCCGTCGGGCTTGGCGTGGGAGGAGGCGAGCTTGGCGATGAACTTGGTGGAGGCGATGCCCACGGAGGCCGGAACGCCCACTCGCCGGCGTATCTCGGCGCGGATCCAGCGGCCGATGGTCACCGGGGAGCCCATGCGGCGCCTGGCCCCGGTCACGTCCAGGAAGGCCTCGTCGATGCTCACCTTCTCCAGGACGGGGGTGACCTCCGCCAGGACGGCCATAACCTGGGCGGAGACCCGGGAGTAGAGGCCGTGGCGCACGGGCAGGACCACGGCCTGGGGGCAGCGACGGGAGGCCTCGGCCATGGACATCGCCGAGGAGACGCCGAAGGCTCGGGCCTCGTAGGAGGCGGCCGAGACGACGCCCCGGCCGTCGCGGCCGCCGACGATGACAGGGCGGCCGGCCAGCTCGGGGTGCTCGAGGAGCTCGACCGAGGCGAAGAAGGCGTCCATGTCGACGTGGATGATGGGGGTGGCCGAGTCATCGTCCCCCCAGGACCGGCGCGCGGCCTGGGAACGGGGCGCCCTGCTCATCTCCACCTCCTCGACGACCGCGGCAGGTTCACCGGCTGACGGGACCGGAGGAGTCCGCCCGCGCTCCTCTCAGGCTACCGTGGGGCTGTGACACGTAGACGCAGGACCTCCGGGGCCCCGGCGCTGACCGGCCTGCCCCAGGGCCCGGTGCGCACCTCCTTGGCCACGGCCGAGCTCGTGGCGCGAGACACCGGGATCCTCCTCATGCTCGATGGCGCAGAGTCCTCCTTCCTGGACCTGCGCGACCCCTCCCACCTGGACTTCGAGTACCACCAGCAGATGGACGCGGTGCTCACGGCGCTGCGCGGCGAGGGCGATCCCCTCAGGGCGCTCCACCTGGGCGGGGCGGGCTGCGCCCTGGCCAGGGCGTGGGACGTGACCCGCCCCGGCTCCCAGCAGGTCGCCGTCGAGATCGATGAGATTCTCGCGAGCCAGGTGCGGACCTGGTTCGACCTGCCCCGATCCCCCAGGCTGAGAATCCGGGTCGGTGACGCCGCCAAGGTGGTCGCAGGGTTGCGGCCCGGCCAGTGGGACGTTGTGGTGCGTGACGTGTTCGACGGCGGGAGTGTGCCAGCCTCCTGCAGGAGCCAGGAGTTCCTCGACTCCTGCCTGAGGGCGCTGGCGCCTGACGGGTTGCTGCTGATCAACACCGCCTCCATGCCGCGCGCCCGGGCCGGCGCCGAGATCGCGGCGCTCACCAGGGCCCTGGGTGGGGACGTCTCCCGCGCAGTCATCGTCGCCGACCCCGCTGCGGTGCGTGGCAGGCGTCGGGGCAACCTGGTGCTGGTGGCCCGCCAGACCCCTTTCACGGCGGGCGAGCTCGAGGAGGTCGAGCGCGCGGTGCGCCGTCTGCCGCTGCCGGTGCGCACCTGGTCGCTCGACGACGCAGCGGTTCCGCGACCCGAGGGCGGCTAGCCCCCGTATGAGGCGTATGAGACGGCTGACCGGCGAAGCCGGCTCGGGGCCTCCCCGCACCGCCCAGTACTGTTCAGCCCCCGCGGCCGAGGTTCCAGCCCTGGGGCCCCAGGTCCCCGGAGTCGTTGGCCTCCAGGAAGGCCTCCAGGCGGGCACCGATCTCCTCGGCGCTGGGCAGGTTGAGGATCGGCGCGGAGGTGTCGACCTCATCGATGGCGATCCTGGGGGCCATGGCGTCGTACTGGGCCTCCAGGGCGGAGACGACGGCGCTGACCTCCGGCTGCTGGGCAGCCTCGGCGTTGATCTCGGCGCGGTTGATGCTGGCGGCGGCCTCGAGGTCCCCCACCGGCAGTGCCAGGCCGGTGGCCTGCACGATGGCGGTCAGCAGCGCCGAGGCCCCCTGCGGGAACTCGTCGCGGGCCACGTAGTGCGGGATCGCGGCCGAGACTCCACGGGAGTCCAGGCCCAGCTCACCCAGACGCAGCTCGAGGTAGGCCGACATCGACCCGGGCAGCTCAACGTGCCCGAAGAGCTCGGGCTGGTTGGGCAGCAGGTCGGGCTGGCTGCCGTGGTGGTGGACGTAGGTCGGGCGCGTGTGGGGCACGGCCATGGGGATGCCGCTCATGCCGACGGCCTGGCTCACGCCCATGGAGACCGCCAGGTGGGCCACGGCTCCGACGAACTCGTCCCAGCGGTAGTCCGGCTCGCTGCCGTGGAGCAGGAGGACGTCCTCGCCGTCGTCGTCATGGAGGAGGTCCAGGACCAGCTCGGGCATGATGACTGAGGAGTAGTTGTTGTGGACGAAGGTCATCGTGGGGCGCCTGGCGCGGTAGTCCACGAGGGCGTCGATGTCGAAGGTGGCGACACGCTCGCTGGGAAGCGTCATGAGCAGCTGGTCGACGGCCAGGGCGCCGGCGTTGCCCGCGTCCATGGCGCCCTCGAAGTGGTGGATGAGGACCCTCGGGGAGATCGGCTGATCCGCGGGGTGCTGGATGGTGAACAGTGGTCTCACAAGCCCGTCTCCTCCTGTCTGGTCTGATTCATCCTCCCGCAGCATCGGCCCGTCGGTGCGCTCGCCCGCCCTGACGGGCGAACGAGACCGACGGCGCCGGGGAGGGCGTGTCCGTGTCGTGCAATGGTCTCAGCATGGTCTGGGTTCAGCGCCCGGTGCGATCCCGTCTGAGTCGCTTCCTGGTCGAGCGATGTCGAGTGACCTCGGCTCAGTGACACGATTCGGCGTTTTATCAGGATTCGTCCGGGTGAGTGCCCGGGAACAGCGGTTAGCGTCCTGGGCACTCCTGCCAACACCGTCTGGATTGTCGATGTTCCCGCCCACGCCGGGTTCGGGCGCCTTGTTCGCCCTCGGCGTCCCCGTCGGGGCGTCAGCAGGAGAATAATGGGTCGACCGTACTGAAGCCATCACCGACCCCAGTACCCGTCAGCGTCAACCAGAGCCGACCAGCGCGCCCCACGTGCCTGCCGGCCAGAACCAGAACCGATGCGAGGCCTTGTGAGTCAGACGATCCCCTCTCGCCCACCGCACTCCCACCAGGAGGCGCCGTCGCGGGTGGAGGAAGATGCGGGCAGTGTCCGCGAGCGCGAGATGCGCGGTGAGCAGGTTGTCGTTGACCTCGCCTACAGCGAACTGGACCGTCAGCTGGCTCAGGCCCGTCACTCCCTTGCCCGCACCGAGGCCCAGGGCGTCAGCGGCACCCACCAGTCCCGCGGGGAGCGGGACGCCTACGCCGTGCACTACTCGTCGCTGGTCTCCTCCCTGGAGGGGGTCGAGGACCGTCTGGTCTTCGGGCGGATGGACATGAGCGGGTCAGCCGATGACGCGCCGGACTCGGGGCTCTCGGGGAAGGCCTCCGCCACCGGCTCCGGCCGGGGTACGGGCGGCTCCTCCCCGGTCACTGACGGGGGGCGGCGCCACTACGTGGGCCGTATCGGTCTGCAGGATGCTCAGCACCGTGAGGTGATCCTGGACTGGCGCGCCCCTCTTGCCCGGGCCTTCTATCAGGCCACGGCCTCCCGCCCCATGGGGCTGGTGCGTCGGCGGCACATCGATACCCGGGCCCGTCAGGTGCTCGGGGTGGAGGACGAGGTCCTGGACCTGGCCGCCCTGGAGGCCGGCGAGGCTCCATCCGGCTCGTCGGGGGCCGCCGTGGCCGCCGGGGACCTGCAGGGCGAGGGGGCGCTCATCGCCGCGATGTCCAGCGCCCGCGACGGCCGCATGGGTGACATCGTGGCCACGATCCAGGCCGAGCAGGACCGGGTCGTCACCTCCTCGGGACGCGGTGTGCTCGTGGTCCAGGGAGGCCCGGGGACGGGTAAGACGGCGGTGGCGCTGCACCGGGTGGCCTACCTGTTCTACTCCGAGCGCGAGCGCCTGGAACGCTCCGGCGTGCTCCTGGTGGGGCCGTCTCGCACCTTCCTGCGCTACGTGGAGCAGGTCCTGCCCTCCCTGGGTGAGACGGGGGTGGTCTCGACGACGATCGGAGACCTGGTTCCCGGGGTGCGGGCCACGGCGCAGGAGGACGCCCGCGTCGCCGAGCTCAAGGGGCGCTCCGTGTGGGTCAAGGCCCTGGAGCGGGCGGTGCGGGGCCTGCAGCGCGTCCCGGATGCTCCCCGTGAGATCGAGGTCCAGGGTGTGCGCCTGTCGCTGAGACCCGACGACGTGCGTGAGGCGGCCTCCCGGGCCCGTCGGGGCGGCAAGCCCCACAACCTGGCCCGTGAGGCCTTCGTGATCTGGCTCCTGGAGCGCCTGACCGACCAGTACGCGGCGGCCACGAACCAGGACGCCTCGGATGCTGACACGCGCGCCTGGATCCGGGAAGATATCCGTACCACCCGCGACGCCCGCCGGGAGATCAACCTGTGCTGGATGCCGACGACGCCCCAGGGGCTGCTGGAGCGGCTGTGGAGCCGGCCCGCCCTCCTGGAGCAGGTGGCGCCGTCCTTGAGCAAGCAGGAGCGCGCGCTGCTGCACCGTGAGCCGGGAAGTGCCCTGAGTGCGGCGGACATCCCGCTCATCGACGAGCTGGCCGAGCTGCTGGGTCCCAGTGAGGACGCCCAGGCCCGGCGCGCCCGCCTGGAGGCCCGCCGCCGCGAGGACCTGGTGGCCTACGCGGCCCAGGCGATCGAGTCCCAGGAGCTGGGCGGCGGGATGGTCAGTGCCGAGATGCTGGCCGACCGGGTCTCCCAGGGCGGCCCCACCCTCACTCTGGCCGAGCGGGCCCGGGCGGATCGGACGTGGACCTACGGGCACGTCGTCGTCGATGAGGCCCAGGAGCTGGGCACCATGGCCTGGCGGGCGCTGGCACGTCGCTGCCCGGTGCGCTCCTTCACGGTGGTGGGAGACCTGGCCCAGTACTCGGGCCCCCACGCCCCCGGCAGCTGGGGCGAGGTGCTCACCGCCCTGGGGACGGCGTCGGCTGAGGATACCGCGGAGGCCCAGGGCCGGTCCCGGTCGCAGTCCCGTCACCGGGCCCGTTCCCGCTCGCGGCAGGGCCGCCAGTCGGGGCGCTCGCGCGCAGGCTCGACCCCGCTGTGCGAGGAGGCGCTCAGCGTCTGCTACCGCACGCCGGCCACGATCATGGAGGTGGCTGAGCAGACGGTGACGCACCTGGGCCACCCGCCGGTCTACCCGGTGCGCTCGGTGCGCGACCTGCCCGGCTGTCTGGAGGTCACCGACCTGTCGCAGTCCCCTCAGGACGCCCAGCCCGATGCCTGGGCGAGTCTTTTGCGTGAGGTCGTCGCCCAGGAGTCGGCCCGCCTGGATGAGCAGGTGGGTGCCGGCGTCGGACGCATCGCGGTCATCTCCCCCTCCCCCGGGCGCACTGAGGCGCTGCTGCGCGAGGACCCGGGCCTGGCCGCGGCGATGGAGGCTCCGGGAGGCGACGTGCTGCGCTCGCGGCTGCTGGTGGTCGACCCGGTGCTGTCCAAGGGGCTGGAGTTTGACGTCGTGGTGCTCGTGGACCCGGCTGACGTCGGTGAGCGCAGCGCAGGCGACCTGTACGTGGCGATGACTCGCCCCACGCGCCGCCTGCGGGTGGTCAGTCGTCTGCCTCTGCCCCGGGGCCTGGAGCCGCGTTCCTCCGGCCGGTGAGCCGGATCGCACACGGCCGTCACCGCCACCAACCACGCAGGTTACGCCACCGTAGGTTACGGTTGCTCCTGAGTTCTCGTCGTCGTACCGGGCGGCACCCGTGGCGGACGAGGCCCTCCCTGTCAGGGGAAGGCTCACGACAGACAAGGGGGAAGACCCATGAGTGCTTCGCGCACGTCGGCACCCGCACTCACGCACGACACCGCACCGGTGGCCGGCTTGGACGCCTCTGACGATGAGGTCCTTCAGGCCGTCTACCGGCAGGCCGGGGTGCCTTCCACGATCCCGGCAGTCAGCGAGCCCCTGTCCTGCATGCTGCGCGACGCCGCCCGGGACTTCCCGGACCGGGTGGCCCTGGACTTCCTGGGCGCCACCACCACCTACTCCCAGCTGGAGACCCAGGTGGCGCGGGCCGCGGAGGCCCTGCGGGGCCTGGGGGTCGGGCGCGGGGACGTCGTCGGGGTCATTCTTCCCAACTGCCCTCAGCACGTGGTCGTGGCCTACGCGGCCTGGCGCATCGGGGCGATCGTGGCCGAGCACAACCCGCTGGCGCCCGCCGCCCAGCTGCGCGAGCAGTTCCACATTCACCGCGGGCGCGTCATCATCGCCTGGGAGAAGACCCTCGAGCGCCTCGTGGCGGCGGTGGGCTCCCTGGAGGCGGCGGGCCTGGGGGGCCTGAGCGTGTACTCGGTGGACCTGTCCCGTCATCTTCCGTTGCGCAGCCGCCTGGCCCTGAGGCTGCCGGTGGCCGCCGCCCGCACTCAGCGCCGCGAGCTGCGCGGCAGGATCCCTGCCGGGGTGCGCTCCTGGGACGACCTGGCCGCCGCCGCCATCCCCTTGGCCACGGGCTTCCCACTGCCGAGTGTCTCGGAGGCGGCGGCTCTGCTGTACACCGGCGGGACGACGGGCACGCCCAAGGCTGTGTGCCTGACCCATGAGAACCTGCGCTCCAACGCCGAGATGTCCTTGGCCTGGGCGTCTGGCACCACGAGCGCGGGCGAGGAGACCTTCTACGCCGTCCTGCCCTTCTTCCATGCCTTCGGCATGTCCCTGTCGCTGCTGTGCGCGGTGGGGCTGGCCGCCACCCAGGTGGTGCTGCCCAAGTTCGGGGCGGACCTGGTGCTGGCCGCCTGGAAGCGGCGCCCGGCCACCTTCTTCCCCGGGGTGCCGGTCATGTTCGACCGTCTGGTGACCCGGGCTCGGGCCACCGGGACGAACCTGTCCTCCTGCAAGATCGCCGTGTGCGGGGCGGCCCCCAACCCGCTGGCGGTGGCCCAGGCCTGGGAGGAGGCCACCGGCGGCACCATCATCGAGGGCTACGGAATGACCGAGTCCTCCCCCATCATCCTGGGCAACCCGATCTCGCCGGCGCGTCGTCCCGGCACCCTGGGGGTGCCCTACCCCTCCACGCAGGTGCGCCTGGTGGACCCTGAGGACGTCGAGCGCGAGGTGGCCCCCGGGGAGGTCGGCGAGCTGCTGGCCCGCGGCCCCCAGGTGTTCTCCGGCTACTGGGACAACCCCGAGGAGAGCGCCGAGGTGCTGCTGGACGGGGGCTGGCTGCGCACGGGCGACCTGGTGCGCCAGGAGGCAGACGGCTTCTACGTCATCGCCGACCGTCGCAAGGAGCTCATCATCTCCGGGGGCTTCAACATCTACCCCACGGAGGTGGAGGCAGCGGTCCGCTCGATGCCGCAGGTCGAGGACGTCGCCGTCGTCGGGTTGCCGGCCGAGGCCGGCAACGAGTCCGTCGTCGCCGCGATCCTTCCCAAGGAGGGCCAGACGGTCACCCTGGAGCAGGTGCGCGAGTGGGCGGCCAAGAACCTGTCCAACTACGCCCTGCCGCGCCAGATCGCGATCCTGACCGAGATGCCCCGCTCCCAGATCGGCAAGGTGCTGCGGCGCGTGGTGCGCGACGAGCTCCTGGCGGCCCGGGAGGCGGCCTCCGGGGCGGCGACGGCGGCGGCCGTGTCCATCGTCGAGCACTTCCCCGGCAGGGGTGAGCGCAAGGACGGCGGTCAGCAGGAGGGCGGCCAGGACGGCAAGGCCGGGCCGCCTGACAACGTGGCCTCCCGCTGAGGGCGCGCCCTCAGATCGCAGCCGTCCCAGATCACCCGACTGCTCCCACCCACAGCCCGATCCGACTCCACAGACATGACTGACAGCACGACCAACGCCGCCGCCTCACCACCGCAGGCCGCCCAGGACCACCGCCACTACCTGCGCCCGCACTACCAGCCCGGTATCCCCGCGGCGATCGAGGTTCCCGACGCGCCGCTCAGCGAGCTGCTGGAGACGGCGGCGCGCTTCTACCCCGACCGGGTCGCCATCGACTTCCTGGGTGCGGCCATGACCTACCGCGAGCTGCTGGAGGCCTCGGAGCGCGCGGCGCAGGTGCTGCGGACCTCGGGGGTGCACAGGGGCGACCGGGTGGCCCTCATCATGCCGAACTGTCCGCAGCACGCCGTGGCCCTCTACGGGGCGCTGCGCATCGGTGCGATCGTGGCCGAGCACAATCCGCTGGCGCCCGCCGAGGAGATCCGCTCCCAGCTGGATGCTCACGGGGCCCGGGTCGTCATCGTGTGGGAGAAGGGCATCGATCTCGTCACGGATGCGGCCGCTGGTTCGCGCTCCGGCGACGTGCTCCAGGGGCGCACGGTCTTCAGCGTGGATCTGTCAGCAGCGATGCCGGTGCGCCTGCGCGCCGCGCTGCGTCTCCCGGTGGAGCGGGCCCGCCGGCAGCGGGTCGCCTTCCGGGCCCAGAGCCTGCCTGCGGGGGTGCGCTCCTGGGACAAGGAGGTGGCCGGCGCTCACCGGATCCCCTCGCGCTTCCCCTACCCGGCCGGCTCCGACGTGGCGGTCCTGCTGCACACCGGCGGGACGACCGGCACACCTAAGGCGGCGATGCTCACGCACACCAATCTGCGGGCCAACGCCAACCAGGCCATCGCCTGGGTGCCGATGCTGCACGAGGGCGGGGAGAACTTCCTGTGCCTGCTGCCCTTCTTCCACGCCTTCGGGCTGACCTTCAACCTCTTCTGCGCGGTGCAGAAGGCCGCCACCCAGGTGATGCTGCCGAAGTTCTCGGTGGATCAGGTGCTCGCCGCGCACGAGCGGCGCCCCTTCACCTTCTTCGTCGGCGTGCCGGTCATGTTCGAGCGGATCCTCGACGGCGCTCAGAAGCGGGGCACGAGCCTGGGCACCCTGCGCTACGGGGTGTGCGGGGCGGCCCCGATGCCGCCGGAGGTCGGGGCCCGGTGGGAGAAGGCGACCGGTGGCTTCTTCGTCGAGGGCTACGGCATGACCGAGACGAGTCCGATCGTCGCGGGCACGCCCATGGGGCCCTCGCGCCGCCTGGGCGCTCTGGGACTGCCCTTCCCGTCCACGGACGTGCGCGTCGTGGACCCCGAGGACCCGGACCCCGACCGGGAGGTTCCCGACGGCGAGCCGGGCGAGCTGCTGGTGCGCGGCCCCCAGGTCTTCGCCGGCTACTGGGAGGACGAAGCGGCCACACAGGCCGCGATCCTGCCGGGCGGGTGGCTGCGCACAGGCGACATCGTGCGCCGGGAGGACTCCTTCCTGTGGATGGCCGACCGCAAGCGCGAGCTGATCCTCACCGGTGGCTTCAACGTCTACCCCAGTCAGGTGGAGGCGGCGATCCGTTCGATGGAGGGCGTGGCCGACGTCGCCGTGGTGGGGCTTCCCGACGGCGCTATGGGCGAGCTCGTGTGCACCGCCGTGGTCCTGGCCGAGGGGACCGCGCCGGGGTCGGTGACCCTGGAGGCGGTGCGGGAGCACGCCGAGCGGACGGTCCCGCGCTACGCGCTGCCGCACCGCCTGGAGATCGTCAAGGAGATGCCACGCTCCCAGATCGGCAAGATCCTGCGCCGCGTCGTGCGCGAGCGGGTGCTTGCCGGAGCCACGGAAGAGGGCTGAGCGGCCGCGGTACCGGTCGCCTCTGTGCCCGCCCGGGTCTTACGGGGTCAGTGCCCGCTCCCAGGGCTCCACGTCACCGGGGACGACCCGGAAGATCGGGTGCGCTTCAAGCCGCTCCGGCAGGGGCAGGAGCTCGGGGGCGCGCCCGGCCAGCTTGGCCTCAAGGTGCCTTCGTTCCAGGTCCATCTGCCCCTCGGTGACCGTCAGGCTGACGCCGACGCACTCCGGCTCAGGGACGTCAATGCGGGTGGTGTCAAAGCGGTAGCCGCGCCGAACGGCCTCCTCACGCAGCCCCCACAAGTAGGCGCCCACCGCCACCGCCGGGGTGACCGGATCAGGGGCGGCGCGGAAGCGCTCGAGCTGGGGGTGGTTGCGGTAGCCGCGGGTGCGTCCGGCCAGGACCGCCTGGGCCAGGAGTGTCTCGCGCCAGCAGGCCACCAGGCCGGCGCGGTCCAGGTGGCTCGGGTGCAGCGACCACATGCGCATCGCGGGCGCGCCCTGCTGGTTCTCAGAGCAGCCCGGAGGCGACCAGGACCTCACGCAGGGCGGCGACCTCGGTCTCCTCGGCGCGCACCAGGGGAAGGCGCAGGGAGGGGCTGGGCAGGCGTCCTTGGAGGTGCAGGGCCTCCTTGGCCATGACGGCCCCCTGCCCGCCACCCATGATGGCGTGGACCAAGGGACGCAGGCTCCGGGCGAGGGTGCGGGCGCTGGCCAGGTCCCCGGCGTCAACGGCGCCGATCATCTGGCGCCAGGAGTGGGCGTCGGCATGGGCGGCCACGGAGATGACGCCGGAGGCGCCGTGGGTGAGCCAGGCGAAGTTGAGGCCGTCGTCGCCGGAGTAGTACTCCAGGCCGGTGGACTCCATGCGCCGGAAGCCCTGCTCGACGTCACCGGTGGCGTCCTTGACGGCCTTGACGCGGGGGTTCTCGGCCAGGCGGGCCAGGGTCTCCTCGGTGATCTTCACGCCGGTGCGCCCGGGGATGTCGTAGACCATGACGGGCAGGTCGGTGGCCTCCACGACGGCGTTGATGTGCTGGTAGACGCCCTCCTGGCTGGGGCGGTTGTAGTAGGGGGCGTTGATGAGCAGGCCCTCGGCGCCGGCCTCCTGGGAGGCCACGCCGATGCGCACCGCGTGGGCGGTGTCGTTGGAGCCGGCGCCGGCCATGACCATGGCGCGCCCGTCCAGGGCGTCCTTGACCTGACGGATCAGCTCCTGCTTCTCGGGAGTGTGAGTGGTCGGGGACTCACCGGTGGTGCCCGACAGGAGGATCAGGTCGGCGCCGTCATCGACCAGGCTGACCGCCAGGGCACGGGCGGTGTCGAAGTCGACCTCCCCACTGGGCGTGAAGGGGGTGACCATGGCGACGCCGACGGAACCGAAGCTGCGGGAGGGGGCTGCGCTCATGGCGCCACCCTAACGCGGGCCGGGCGTACGGAAGATGCGTTCTCACGATCTGTCAGATAGGCGAGCAGCGGACAGACTACAGGCCGATTATGTCCGAATGGGACGACTTTGGAGTCTCCGGCCCTCACCACTGCTGGGCCGGAACCCCTCCGACCTGCACAAACGCAATCTGGCTCCGTGAAACGCTCCAGTCAAAGTCGTCCCATTCGGACACTTTCCCGCCACCCGCCTGGCCACCGAGCGTTCTCCAGGCCTTGCGCCCATGGCACCCGGGCCTCCGACATCGATATGCACAAGGTCCTAGGCTCGAGTCATGGACTCCTCGACCCCCGCAAGCTTCTCGCCTTCCGGCAGCCGGGACGAATCCTCTGTTCTGGGCGCTGATCCGTTGGCCGGACTCGGCTCCGATCTGAACATGCGCGCACCTCACCAGCACTCCCCCGGCACTCATGACCTGCATGATCACGATGACCCTCAGGCACCGGGGGGATTCGTGCGCCCTGCTAGGGCGGCGGACCTGACGGCGATCGGGCAGGTCCAGGCCGCCACCATGCTCGCCTCTCTTGAGGCCGGCCACACCGCCGAGCACAGTGCCCCGCTGCCCGAGGGCGTGCGGGCGATGATCGCCGCCCCGGTCATCGCGGCGGGCTGGGAGGCGGCGGTGACTGAGCCGCCCTCGCCCGAGCACCACGTCCTGGTGGCCACCACCGCCCAGGCGGATGCTGTGAGCCGGACGGTGGTGGGTCTGCTGGGCCTGGCCCCCACCCAGTCCATGGACGCCGAGGGGCACGTCGACGAGTCCGGAGTACGGGCCGTGGAGGTCACGGCCCTGGGCGTGGAGCCGGCCAGTCAGCGCCGCGGGCACGGCTCCCGGCTCCTGGCGGCGGCCGTGGACCTGGCCCGGCAGGACGGCGCCAGGGCGCTCGTGGCCTGGGCGGTGCGCGGGGATCAGTCGGTCAGCCGGCTCCTGTCCTCGGTGGGCATGGCGCCCACCGGGGCGCACCGGGTGCTCGGCGTCGGTGCGGGCATCACAGAGGACTGCTGGGCGGCCTCGCTGTAGCACCTCACCGGCCCCCTACCCGGCCCCAACCGGCTCCCGACAGCCCCGTCTCAGAGGTCGAGCAGGGCGTCCAGGCCGATGGTCAGGCCGGAGCGGCTGGAGACCTGCCGCACGGCGAGGACCACGCCGGGCATGAAGGAGGCCCGGTCGAAGGAGTCGGTGCGGATGGTCAGCTGCTCACCGGGGTTGCCGAGCACGACCTCCTCGTGGGCGGTCAGCCCCCGCAGGCGCACGGCGTGGACGTGCACGCCATCGACCACCGCCCCGCGAGCGCCGTCGGGGTCTGCCTGGGTGGCGTCCGGCATGGCGCCCAGGCCCGCCTCGGCGCGGGCCTCGGCAATGCCCTGGGCGGTGGCGACCGCGGTGCCCGAGGGCGCGTCGACCTTGTTGGGGTGGTGGAGCTCGATGACCTCGGCGGACTCGAAGTAGGGGGCGGCCTTCGCGGCGAAGCTCATGGCCAGCACGGCGGACAGGGCGAAGTTGGGGGCGATGAGGACGCTGCGGCCGGCGGCCTCGGGGCGGGCCAGGTGCTCGCGGACGCGCCCGTAGGACTCCTCGTTCCAGCCGGTGGTGCCCACGACGACGTCCACTCCGGCGTCGAGCAGGGCGTGGACGTTGGCCTCGGTGACACTGGGGACGGTGAAGTCGACGGCGACGTCGGCGCCCACCAGGTGCTCGGCGTCGAGGGCGTCCCCCACGTCCAGGCGGGCCACGAGCTCAAGGCCCTCGGCGTCTTCCACCGCCTTGCAGACGGTCGATCCCATGCGCCCGGCGGCGCCCACAACAGCTACGCGAATCGTCATAACCCCACCCTAGCGACTGACGTGCACATCAAACGCGACGGCGCAGAACCAACTGCATGCAAGTGCCGACTCAAAACCACAAGTGAGAGTCCCGCCACACTTATTCACAATTACTTGTTTTGATACAAGTACATGTCATTCTTAGGGCATGAGCCCCATGGACCGACTTCTTGCACATCTGCGACTCACGGCGGAGGCCAGCCAGAGCGCCAAGGATCGGGCGGTCCTTGACAGTGGGCTGACCAAGGCCCAGTACAACGCCCTGCTCATGCTGCGACACTCCGGGGAGGCCACAACCACCCAGCTGGCGCGGGACTGCAACATCTCCCAGCAGGCCATGAGTCAGACCGTCAGACGGCTCAGGGAGGCGGAGTTCATCACCTCTCAGCCATCCCCACACGGCGGCAGGGCGCTCGTCCTACGACTGAGCGACCGAGGGGGAAGCAGCCTGGCGACAGCCGACGAGAGAGTCCGCGCCCTGGAGCGGTCACTCCAGGACGCAGCCGCACCGACCAAGGTTGACGACCTTCTGGCCGCTCTGGAGCGGATTCGTGCGGCAGCCACACTCTATGACTGAATACTGAGACAGAATGTCCATATAGAGATACAGGGTGGTTAGGTTGACGGCATGCCCACCAACCTCACTTCATCACCGCGTCAGCACACCTCGAACCGACGGACACTCACCAGCACCCTCACCACACAGCCGGGGAGCAGGTGGCGGTACCTCGCAAGCATCAGCTGTGCAGCACTCCTGTGCTGCACCGCCTGCTCCCCCATCTCCACCACTGATACATCCACCTCCACGGCAGCAACGTCACCGGCAAGTGCTTCAGCAGCCTCAGCACCGGAAGATCCTTACAAGAGGCTACCGAAGGTGCCGAGCCTGTCTGTGAGCAGCCAGACCCTCACGGACGGGGCGGCTCTGCCCCGAGCCCAGATGTCAGGCATCTTCGGGGTCCCGAACGGACAGGACCAGTCGCCCCAGTTGCAGTGGAGCCCCGGACCCAAGGGAACCAAGAGCTATGTCGTCACCATGTATGACATTGACGCACCGACCGGCTCCGGGTTCTGGCACTGGGCGGTGCACGGCCTCCCAGCCACTACCACCACACTGCCGGCAGGTGCGGGTGACGCCAACTCGACGCTGCTTCCCCCCGGAGCGGTTCAGATCCCCAACGATGCCGGCATGCCCCGCTACCTGGGCGCGGCCCCGCCCAAGGGCGACTCACCGCATCGGTACTACTTCACCGTAACCGCTCTCGACATCGAGCAACTGCCAGAGTCGGGCACCACCACTCCGGAGATGCTCGGCTTCACCATCAGTACCCACACGCTGGCCCGCGGTCACCTCATGGCAACGGCCGCCCCGGCCTAGGTGTACTTCCCTGTGAGGTTGTGAACGCGGTTGGCGGGGGTTTGGCCGTCCAGGGCGGTGTGGGGTCGGTGGTGGTTGTAGTGGTGGAGCCAGGTCTGGTAGGCGGCCTCGCGCTGGGTCTGGCTGGTGTAGGTGTGGGCGTAGGCCCACTCGAGGGCCAGAGTACGGTTAAAGCGCTCGACCTTGCCGTTGGTCTGGGGCCGGTAGGGGCGGGTGTAGCGGTGCTTGACGCCGCGGCTGCGGACAGGACCTGGTTAAAGTCCCGTGAGCGGTAGCAGGCCCCGTTATCGGTCATGACAGCCTGGACGGTGACGCCCAGGTCCTCAAAGAACGCGTTGGCGCGCTGAAAGAACCCGGCAGCGGTCTGCTTGCGCTCATCATCGAGGATCTCGGAGTAGACCACACGCGAGTAGTCGTCTATCGCGTGGTGGATGTACCGATAGCCTCCCACCGGGCCGCCCCGACGGCGGGTGCGGGTCTTGGCGCGGTCCGCGGCCAGGGCGGGCGCTGAGCCCCGTCCGTGAGCGCGCCAGCCCCCGCCGTCGGGGACGCGGCCAAGCTTCTTGATATCGAGATGGACCAGCTCCCCGGGACTGGTCTTCTCATAGCGCACCGGCACCGGGCGGCGCACCACCAGCCCGGTGGCCTGATCCACCTCGGTCAGGCGGGGCATGCTGTACCAGGCCAGAACGCGCCCCACAGTGGAGCGTGCCAGGCCCAGGTGGTAGGCGATGCGGTGGGGCCCCCACCGGCGGTTGAACCTCAAGGCGATGATGCGCCGCTCAGTGCGCCTTGCCAGCCGTCCTGGGCTGTGGTGGGGGCTCCAGGAGCGGTCCTCCAGGGGCTGGCCGGCGAGACCTGGAAGCGTTCGGCCACCCGGCGCACAGGCCAGCCTTCTTCCACCACCAGACGGGCAAGACGACGACGCCCCTCAGGGGTCAGCGGTGCGTTAGCGTGGGTCATGAAGGCCTCCGGTCAGTGATGCGAGCGTGTCAACCCACATCCTGCCGGAGGCCTTCACACAACCTCAGCCCCGTTCACAACCTCCCAAGGAAGTACACCTAGAGAACGGTTCAACCGGGATTTCTCACACCCTCCGACCTCTCAGCCCCCTGGAAGTCAGAGCTCGCACACCCCAGCAGACCGGGGCGGATGAGCTCGAGCCAGCGCCGCCGGACCTCGACCGAGCCGTCGCCGGGGTAGAAGACCATGAGGATGTAGAGGTCGGAGACGGTGAGGTCGCGTCGCAGCCGGCCGCTGGAGCGCCCCGCCTCGATGAGGCGCTCCAGCGCCTCGGTGGCGCGAGTCTCCGGCTCTGCGTACTCCACCTCCGCACCCAGCGCCCGAGCAACACTCTTGGCGGCGTGGCTGCGGGCGATCATCTCCAGCGCCCGCTCCAAGAAGCCCAGGAGCTCCTGGTCGGCATCGGACCAGCCGGCCTCGACGCGTTCCCAGGCGCTTTGAGCGTCATCGGCCAGGGCCTCGACGTACTCGTTGACGACCGCCGCAAGCAGGTCCGCCTTGTTGGGGAAGTGCCGGTAGAGCGTACCCACGGCCACGCCGGCCACCCGAGCGATCTCCCCCATGGCGACCTCAGTGCCCTGCTCGGCGACCAGCCGCTTAGCGGCCTCCAGGATGGCGGTCCGGTTGCGCACCGCGTCGGCACGCCGTGCCGAGCGCTCCGACGTCGCACCACTCGTCTCCATCACCGCTCCGTCCCGATCGACCGCATCATGGATCACCCGAGCCATCCTTCTCCCCTTCCTCAGGCCTGCCCGATATCGTGCCGAGCATCTCACTTGCACAAACATGAATCCGCATTCATGATAGTACCTGAACGACGATTCATGTTAACGAGAGGACACCTCAGACGATGACCACCGCCACGCCCGACCAAGCCACCGCCACCAAGAGCTCTCCTGCCGGCTCAGCAGACCACGGTGCGACCCGCACCGCCCTCGTCACCGGCGCCTCCTCCGGCATCGGTGAGGACACCGCCCGCAAGCTCCAGGCACTGGGCTATATCGTCTACGGCGCGGCCCGCCGTACCGACCGTCTCCAGGCCCTGACCGCCGATGGCATCCGCCCGCTGGCCATGGACGTGACCGACGACGCCTCCATGAGCGCCGGTGTCAACCGCATCCTGGAGGAGACCGGCCGCATCGACGTCCTGGTCAACAACGCCGGCTACGGCTCCTACGGGGCCATCGAGGACGTCCCGATCGACGAGGCCCGCCGCCAGTTCGAGGTCAACGTCTTCGGTCTGGGGCGCCTCACCCAGCTCATCACCCCGCACATGCGCACCCAGGGCTCGGGCACCATCATCAACATCTCCTCCATGGGCGGGAAGCTGACCACGCCACTGGGCGGCTGGTACCACGCCACCAAGTACGCCGTCGAGGCCCTGAGCGACGCCCTGCGCATGGAGCTGCGCCCCTTTGGGATCGACGTCGTCGTGGTCGAGCCCGGCGGCATCCGCACCGAGTGGTCGTCGATCGCCGCCGACCACCTGGAAGCCACGGCCGAGGGCAGTGCCTACGCCGATCAGATCCGGGCCGTGGCCAACTCCATGCGTGGGGAGGCATACCAGCGGCGCAACTCCCCGCCGGAGGTCATCGCCCGTACCATCGGCAAGATCGTCACCGCCCGTCACCCCCGGACCCGCTACGCCGTGGGCTTCATGGCCAAGCCTCTCATCGCCGCGCGCCGGGTCCTGCCCGACCGCGCCTTCGACCGACTCATCAGTGCCGCGATGGGTGTCCCTCGCTGAGCCGCACACCTACCCACGTAGTACCGGGGCCGACGAGGATGCGGGCGCGCTTCTGCTCCACCAGCCAGGCGGCCATCTCCCGGACCTCCTCAGGGGTGACGGCCTCCAGGCGGCGCAGGTTCTCCCCCATGGAGCGCAGGCGCCCGTTGACGACCTCGGCCCGCCCCAGGCGACCCATGCGCGCCAGGGAGTCCTCTCCCCCAAGCACCATGGCCCCGCGCAGCTGACCACGGGCACGCATCATCTCCCGCTCGGTGACGCCGCGCTCGGCAAGCTTCTCGAACTCGCCGATCATGACGGCGCACACCTCGTCGACGTCACCGGGGGCGCAGCCCGCGTAGAGCCCGAAGGCTCCGGCACCGGCGTAGGAGGTGTCGAAGGCGTAGGTGGTGTAGGCCAGGCCCCGCTTCTCGCGCACCTCCTGGAACAGGCGTGAGGACATGCCACCGCCCAGGATGGTGGTGAGCACGCTCATGGCCCAGCGCCGCTCGTCGCGCACGGCGATGCCCTGGCAGGTCAGGTACAGGTGGCTCTGCTCGCTCTCGCGCGGGACGGTGATGTCGTGGACGTCCAGGGGCGCGAAGGGCTCGATCTCGAAGCGGCGCTCGCGCGGGGCGGCGTCGGGCGAGGCGTCCCAGCCGGCCGTGGCCAGGTCGGCCAGGACCCGCTCGCAGACCTCGTCGTGGTCGACGGCGCCGGCGGCGGCCACCACGAGGGTGTCGGAGGCGTAGGTGCGCTTGTAGTGCTCCCACACGGCGTCGCGCGGCACCGCGGTGACGGTCTCGTTGGTGCCGCCGATGGGTCGGCCCAGTGGTGTGTCCTCACCGAAGGCGGCGCGGGCGAAGGCCTCCTGGGCGACGTCGGCGGGGTCGTCGGCGGCGTCGGCGAGCTCGGAGACGATGACGCCGCGCTCGGTCTCGACGTCGGTGGGCTCCAGGAGGGAGGAGGTCACCATGTCGGCGAGCACGTCGAGGGCCGACATGGAGTCCGGGGCGAGCACGCGGGCGTAGTAGGAGGTGTGCTCCTTGGAGGTGGCGGCGTTGGACTCCCCGCCGATCATGTCGAAGGCCTCGGCGATGTCGTGGGCGTCGCGCGTGGCGGTGCCCTTGAACAGCAGGTGCTCCAGGAAGTGGGTGGAGCCCTCCTGACCGGGCACCTCGTCACGGCTGCCGACACCGAACCACATGCCGATCGAGGCCGAGCGCAGCCCCGGCACGGACTCGGTGATGACGCGCACCCCACCGGGCAGGACGGAGCGGCGAGTGAGCGCACCGTCATCGTGCAGGGTCAGCTCGGTGCCGTCACGGCCGGGCCGCCCGCGCCCGAGATCCACCTCGGCGTAGTCGGTCGGGCTCGAGGACTGCCCGGTCGCGGGGGTCGAGGAGGGCTGAGAGGCCGCCGGCCGAGTTGAGCCGGCTCGCATGTCTGGGTTGGTCACCCGCGAAGACTAGCGGGCTAGCGGGCCCACTGTCGTTCCCGCACCCGGCCGCGCCCTGCCGCGCGCAGCGAACGCCCTGCCCCGATGACGGCGGTGTCCCCGCCCGGCCCAGAGGACCGAACGGGGACACCGGAGAGATGCGTCAGTGGGCTAGGGCCGCTGAACGGGGCTCACTCCTCCTCGGAGGACTCGGCGCTGCGCATGCGGCGACGGCGCGGACGGCGCTCACGGCGCGGCTGCTCGCCGTCCTCGTTCTTGGCCTCGCGGCGCGGGCCACCCTCACGGGAGGCCTTGCCCTCGGCCTCGGCGGCGAGCTGCTCGTCGGTGAGGACCGCGTGCAGGCTCAGCTTGCCGCGCTGGTCGATCTCGGCCAGCTCGACCTGGACCTTGTCCCCCACGTTGAGGACGTCCTCGACGTTCTCCACGCGCTTGCCGCCGACGAGCCGGCGGATCTGGGAGATGTGGAGCAGTCCGTCCTTGCCGGGGGTCAGCGAGACGAAGGCGCCGAAGGTCGTGGTCTTGACCACGGTGCCCACGAAGCGCTCGCCGATCTCGGGCATCTGCGGGTTGGCGATGGCGTTGACGGCGTCGCGGGCGGCCTCGGCCGAGGGGCCGTCGGAGGCGCCGATGTAGACGGTGCCGTCGTCCTCGACCGTCAGGTCCGCGCCGGTGTCTTCCTGGATCTGGTTGATCATCTTGCCCTTGGGGCCGATGACCTCACCGATCTTGTCCACCGGGATGCGCACGGCCAGGACGCGCGGGGCCGTGGGGGCCATCTCGTCGGGGGCGTCGATGGCCTGGGCCAGGACGTCGAGGATGAACAGGCGGGCGTCACGGGCCTGGCCGAGCGCGCCGGCCAGCACCTCGGAGGGCAGGCCGTCGAGCTTGGTGTCCAGCTGGAGGGCCGTGATGAAGTCACGGGTTCCGGCGACCTTGAAGTCCATGTCCCCGAAGGCGTCCTCGGAGCCGAGGATGTCGGTGAGGGTGGCCCATTTGGTCTCGCCGTCGATGACCTCGTGCATGAGGCCCATGGCGATACCGGCCACGGGCGCGCGCAGCGGCACACCGGCGTTGAGCAGGGACAGGGTGGAGGCGCACACCGAGCCCATGGAGGTCGAGCCGTTGGAGCCTAGGGCCTCGGAGACCTGGCGGATCGCGTAGGGGAAGTCCTCGCGGGTGGGGAGGACCGGCACGAGGGCCCGCTCGGCCAGGTTGCCGTGGCCAATCTCGCGGCGCTTGGGGGCGCCCACGCGGCCGGTCTCACCGGTGGAGAAGGGCGGGAAGTTGTAGTTGTGCATGTAGCGCTTGTGGGTGACCGGGGAGAGGTCGTCCACCTGCTGCTCCATGCGCAGCATGTTGAGGGTGGTCACGCCCAGGATCTGGGTCTCGCCGCGCTCGAAGATGGCCGAGCCGTGCACGCGGGGCAGGACCTCGACCTCGGCAGCCAGGGTGCGGATGTCCTTCAGGCCGCGCCCGTCCATGCGCACACCCTCGGTGAGGGTGCGGTGGCGCACGATCTTCTTGGTCACGGAGCGGAAGGCGGCCTTGAGGGCCTTGGTGTCCTCCTCGGTGGGGAAGGACTCGGCGAGCTCGGCCAGGACCTCGTCGCGCACGGCGTCGGTGGCCAGGTCGCGGGCCTGCTTGCCCTCGGTGGCGATGGCGGCGGCCAGGCCGTGGGCCTCGGCGGCCTTCTCGACGGCGTCGTACTGCTCGTCGGTGTAGTCCAGGTAGAGGGGGAACTCGGCGGTGGGCTTCGAGGCGTGATGGGCGACCTCGAGCTGGGCCTCGCACAGGGCTTTGATGTGGGGCTTGGCGGCCTCCAGGCCCTCGGCGACGACGGCCTCGGTGGGGGCCACGGCCCCGGCGTTGATGAGCTCCCAGGAGTGCTCGGTGGCGCCGGCCTCGACCATCATGATGGCGACGTCGCCGGACTCCAGGACGCGGCCGGCCACCACCATCTGGAAGGTGGCGCGCTGCTGCTCGGAGTAGCGGGGGAAGGCCACCCAGTGCCCGTCGATGAGGGCCAGGCGGGTACCGGCCACGGGCCCGGAGAAGGGCAGGCCGGCGATCTGGGTGGACATGGAGGCGGCGTTGATGGCCAGGACGTCGTAGTCGTCGTCGGGGTGGATGGCCAGCACGGTCTCAACGACCTGGACCTCATTGCGCAGGCCCTTGACGAAGGAGGGGCGCAGCGGACGGTCGATGAGGCGGCAGGCCAGGATGGCGGAGGTGCCGGCGCGGCCCTCACGGCGGAAGAAGGAGCCGGGGATACGGCCGGCGGCGTACTGACGCTCCTCGACATCCACAGTCAGGGGGAAGAAGTCGAACTGGTCCTTGGGGTGCTTGCCCACGGTGGTGGCGGACAGGACGACGGTCTCACCGTCGAGGTAGGCCATGGCGCTTCCAGCGGCCTGCTTGGCCAGGCGGCCCGTCTCGAAGCGCACCACTCGCTTGCCGAAGGAGCCGTTGTCGATCACTGCCTCGGCGGCGGTGACCTCGGGGTCGTCAATGAACATGAAGTCTCTTTCTCGCGATCGTCGTGCCGGGTCCGTGGCCTTCGATCGAGGCCCACGGAGCCGAGTCCTGCCACACGCAGATCTCCATGATCCAACGGCGCGAGCGCGGTTCCGGAGGCCACCACCGAAAACCGACGGGGCCGGCCGCTCCCCGGGTCTCTTCCCAGGGGCGGACTGCGCCACCTGCGTACTCCTGGCCGGCTCGCACGCTGGGAGAGCATCAATGAGCCGGCCAGTACACGAGGGCACAGCCGCGCAGATTCTATCGTGCGCGGCCTCATGATGCCGATCAGCGCCGCCGGGTGCCGCGTGAGATGGGACGCGCGCAACTGATGACTTCCCGAATCGGCCTCGCCTGATCGTGACAAAGCGGTGGCCAGCGGCAAGACGAAGCGGGCACGCGCCCCGCGCCCCGAGAGGACATCAAGGCACTCTCCGCCTCACTGCTTATGAGCGCGGACGAAGGCCCTCTCAAGCTCAAACGCCGTGCGGCCCGGCTCCCCTCCAGAGGGGCCGGGCCGCACGGCTCGAGGCTGTCAGCGCGCTCAGCGACGGATGCCGAGGCGGGCGATGAGGGCGCGGTAGCGCTCGATGTCCTCCTTCATGAGGTAGTCGAGCAGGCGACGGCGCTTACCGATGAGCAGGTAGAGGCCACGACGCGAGTGGTGGTCGTGGGCGTGGCCCTTGAAGTGCTCGGTGAGGTTGGAGATGCGCTCGGTGAGGATGGCGACCTGGACCTCCGGGGAGCCCGTGTCACCCTCGTGGGTGGCGTACTCGGCGATGATCTCTTGCTTGCGCTCTGCGGTAACCGACATGCGGACTCCTTCGGGTCTCGTTGCACGGAGCGCCGGGGCAGGTTCTCCCGGGCATGAGGTATCCGTGGCCGATCGACGGCCCGCCAACCTTACCAGCGCCGCATCCCTCCGATCGCGCCAGAGGCTGTGTGAACCGGCACAGTGACAGGCCTGAAGCGGGATGCGGCGGTCAGGCTCCGACGGCGAGCCCTCCCCGAAGGCTCGGCGTGCCCACCGGAGCTACTGCGCGGTGACGTCCTCGGGACGGATCGGCTCGGGGACCGGGACGTCCAGGATCCGGGCGGTGTCCTCGATGTCGGCGCGCATCTGGACCAGGAGCGCATCGAGCCCGTCGAAGGCGAGCATGGGGCGCAGGCGCTCGACGAGCTCGATCCCCACCTCCTCGCCGTAGAGGTTGAGGTCGGCTCGCCCCAGGACGTGGGCCTCGACGGTGCGCTGGGGGACGTCGTCGAAGGTGGGATTGGTGCCGATCGAGATCGCGGCGGGCAGCCGCTGGACGCCGCCCCTGTCTCCACCACCGCGAATCAGCCAGCCGGCGTAGACCCCGTCGGGCGGCACGACGCCGGCGGTGGCGGCCTCCAGGTTGGCGGTGGGGAACCCGAGCTCGCGGCCGCGGCGCAGACCCCGCACGACGACGCCGCGCAGCCGGTGGGGACGGCCCAGGATCCGGCTGACCTGCCCCATGTTCCCGTCCTTGAGGCACTGACGGATCCAGGTCGAGGACCAGCGCCTCCCCTCGTCGGAGCGGATCTTCGAGACGATCTCGACCTCGAAGCCGTCGGCGCGACCGAGCTGCTCCAGGGTGGCGGCGTCCCCGGAGTTGTGGCACCCGAAGCGCACATCGTCCCCGACGACGACCGCGCGGGCACCGAGCAGACCCTCCAGCCAGGTGCGCACGAAGCTCTGCGGGCTCTGGGCGGCGAAGTCGAGGGTGTAGGTGATGACCAGGACCGCGTCGAGGCCGAGGTCCGCCAGGGAGGCCAGGCGGTCGGTCAGGGAGGTGATGAGAGGGAGGTCCAGGCCCGGCTGGTGGACGCTACGAGGGTGGGGGTCGAAGGTGACCGCGACGGCCAGGGGCCGCCGACCGCCGCGGGCGAGCTCGTGGGCCAGCTCGACGACGCGTCCCAGGACCGCCTGATGCCCGCGGTGGACGCCGTCGAAGATGCCCATGGTGACCACGGAACCCGGTCCCCCCGGAGCGCTCAGGCTCGCTGGCACCTGCTCGGCGCCGTACCAGACCTCCACTGTCGCTGTCCCTGCTCTCATCGGCCCGCGGGGCGCACCGCGCCCCTGTCTGCATCCGCACCCGCACACCCCTGCCCGCCCCGCCGGGTCGGGAGAGGCGCTTGTGCGGGACAACCCTGCCACGGAGGCGGCGCCGAATGCGACCCAGCCGCCTCGACACGCCTTGACGCGTTTCGACCGTCGGTCTATTCTCAACACCGACTGTCAGTCGAATAACGTCGAGAACCGCTCCCGCATCTGGGAAAGAGGCCGGAGATAGCCCCCAAGGAGGCATGCTGTCATGCTGATGCGACTTCTCAAGGCGGACCTGGCGCGCGGCGCCGTTGTGGCCGCCACCCTGACCGCCCTCATCGCCCTGGCGGCCACACTGATGTCGGCCGGAACGTCCTTGGTCGTGGACAGCCTGTCGGCAACACACCGGCTTTCCCAGCGGGCCAAGCTGCCGGACCTGGTGCAGATGCACACCGGCCGGATCGACGACAACACCTTGCAGGCCATCGACCACTGGGCTGAGGCACGCAGTGACGTCACCGACCACGAGGTCATCAAGACCCTGCCGGTGGCGCGCCAGGAGCTGTCCATCAACGGCGTCAACCAGTCCGAGTCCTACAACGAGCCTGCCTTCGTCACCTCCCCCAAGCGTTTCGACCTCCTGCTCGACGACGACGGCAACCCCGTGGACCCGGGGCCGGGGGAGGTGGTCCTGCCGATCCACTACCGGGTGATCAAGGCCGCCGACGTCGGTGACGCGGTCACCGTCACCGCCGGAGGCAGGACGACGACGCTGACTGTGGTGGGTTTCGCGCGCGATGCCGAGATGAATGACGCCATGATCCCCTCCAAGCGCCTCGTGGTCTCATCCGAGGACTTCTCCGTTCTGGAGCAGCGGCTCACTGAGCCCGAGTACCTCATCGAGTTCACCCTGACCGACTCCGCCCGTCCCGGCGGTGTCATCGACGCCTACAAGGAGGCTGGCCTGCCCAGCACCGGCGTCAACATCAGCGCCTCGATGATCCAGTTCATGAACTCACTCAATGTCATGCTCATCGTGGCCGTGGCCCTGGTGGTGGCGATCGTTCTGGCCGTTGTCGCCATTCTCGCTCTGCGCTACGCGGCCCTGGCGGCCATCGAGACGGACCTGGCGCAGATCGCCGTGCTCAAGGCGATCGGGGCGCCGTTGAGCCGGATACGCCGTCTCTACGTGGTCAAGTACCTGGCTCTGTCAGCGCTGGGGGCAGCCCTGGGCTACGCGGCCGGCCAGCCCCTGGCCGCCGCCCTGGAAGCCCCAACAACCCTCTATCTGGGTCGGCCTCCGACAACCCTCTGGAGCGTAGGGGCGCCCATCCTCACAGTTCTGGTCCTGACCCTCGGAGTCATCGGCTTCACCTGGTTGGCTCTGGGACGCATCGGACGCATCTCGGCCATTGAGGCCCTGCGCAGCGGCACCAGCGCCTCCCTGCGCCCGCGCCGGCAACGCTGGAGGCTGTCGGGGCTACGCCGTCTTCCGGTCCAGGTGTGGCTTGGCGCGCGTGAGGCGCTGCGTCCTTCCAACGCTCTGCTGCTCGGCGTCCTGGCTCTGTGCACCCTCACCATGGTGCTGCCGGCGAATGTCGCCACCACTCTGAGCAACCCGCAGATCGCCACCTATCTGGGAGCCGGCCAAGCAGATCTGCGCATCGACGTGCGTTCCGGGGTTCAGGACCTGGCCACTGTGGAGAAGAGGATCGACTCCGACCCTCGCGTCACCCGGCACGCCACGATACTGCGCCGTAGCTACAAGATGGCCACGACCGCCGGCGGCTGGGAGACGGTGCTCATCGATATCGGGGACCACGAGGCCTTCCCCATGAAGTACCTCTCCGGGCACGGTCCCACCACGAACGACGAGGTCTCTCTGTCCTACAGCCAGGCCCAGGTCACAGGCGCTAAGGAAGGATCCACCGTCACCGTCCAGACCGCCGACGGGAAGAAGGACCTCACGGTCACCGGCGTCTACCAGGACATCACCAACAACGGGAAGACCGCCAAGGCCACCTTCGACGATGGTGCTCCCGCCCTGTGGCAGATCATCTACGCCAACTTCCGCTCCTCCGACCAGGCCAGTGCCGTCGCCCGGGACCTGCGGCAGGAGTATCCGGGAGTTCAGGCGATCGGCATGAACCAGTACGCCTCCCAGTTCTTCGGGGCCACCGGCTCCCAGGTCCGACTCATCACCACGATGGCCTGCGTCATCGCACTGGGGCTGTCCTTCCTCATCACGGTGCTGTTCACCGTGCTCATCGTCTCGAGGGAGCGGCCTCAGATCTGTGTCCTCATGGCACTGGGCTCCACCCGACGAGACATCGCGGGACAGTACCTCATTCGTTTCGGCATCCTGGCCCTGACCGGTATCGCGCTGGGGCTCCTGGCAGCCTTCACGCTGGGAAGCTCCACGATCGGGGCGCTCATGGCCACGCGCGGGGCCCCCGACCTCGAGCTCCTACCGAACCCGTGGCTGGTGGGGCTGGCTCTTCCCGGGGCGCTGCTGGCCACCGTCGCCGGCGCCGTCGCATTGGCCCTCACGCGCCTGCGCACCATGCCCCTGACCATGCCCCTGACCACCGGCGAGTAACGAGTAAGGAGAGACACAATGCGCGCCTCCACCCCACCGCGCACCGGCTCAGCAGTCGCGCAGCCGGCCGGCCCCGTAGGCGACGGCCAACCCGCCCTGCGGGCCCGGCACCTGTCCAAGAGCTACCACTCCCCCGTCCTGCGAGATCTCGACCTGGAGGTAGAGCAGGGGCAGTTCATCGCCATCATGGGGCCCTCCGGGTCCGGGAAGTCCACCCTCCTGCACTGCCTGAGCGGCATGGACCGGCCCGATGCCGGCTCGGTGCTCCTGGGCGGTACTGACATCACGAGCCTGAATGAGAAGGAGCTGGCGGCACTGCGACTGACGCGCTTCGGATTCGTCTTCCAGCAGGCGCACCTCATGACCACCCTGTGCCTGCTGGACAACATTGTCCTGCCCGGGTTCCTGGCGGGTCTGCGTCCGCGCTCAGAGGTCACGTCGCGTGGGGAGGAGCTGATGGAGCGCATGGGGATCGCCGACCTGGCCGCCAGCGGCGTCACCGAGGTCTCCGGCGGCCAGCTGCAGCGCGCCGGCATCTGCCGGGCCCTCATCAACGACCCCGGGATCGTCTTCGCCGACGAACCCACCGGTGCGCTCAACTCCGCCACCGCCCTGCAGATCCTCGACCTGCTCGGGGAGATTCACGCCTCGGGGACGACTCTGGTCATGGTCACCCACGACTCCCAGGTGGCGGCCCGGGCGGACCGGGTCCTGGTGCTCGTGGACGGGCGAATCATGGAGGACCTCTCCCTGGGCAGGTACGAGGCGGTCAAGGGGTCCTCGCGCCTGGCGACGATCACCGAGGCCCTCCAGCGCCGCAGCGTGTGACGGGGCTTGGTCAGTGACCTCCGCAGCCGCAGCCGCCGCCGCTCGAGGTGGGCGCGGAGACGTCGCGCAGCCCCAGCAGGTTGCCGGTCTTGTGCCCGGGGGTGACGCCCTGCGGCGCCCCTGCCCCCAGCACCGTCGTCACCGCTGAGGCGATGGCGACGGCGTCGATGGCCTCCGGGGAGGTCTGCGCGGGCTCGGGCCGGTAGCCCTCACCCACTGGCTGGGCGACTGCGGGAGCGGCGGCCCGCTCGTCCTGCTCATTGCGCTTGCCGTGCCCGCCGCATCCGCAGCGGCATCCACCGGTCTGGCTCATCATGTCTCCTCACGAAATGGTGCTCATCGGGTGTGCTCGCGCCGGACGAGCCGGCGGCCCGTGTACGCGTCTCAGGCCGGGTCCAGGACCAGTACCGGGCGCGCACGCGGACCCTGGTGCCTCAACAGTGCCACGAGGCGCCCACCGGGGGCGAATCCGGCCACGACACGCTGCTCAGCCGCCCCCGGGGAGGCCTGCGGCCGCCGGGTCTCGGGTGCCTCGGCCCGCTTCAGGACCGCGGCGTCAAGGGGCTGGCCGTAGCGCAGTGCGCGCGCCTCGTCCTGGCTGAGGGCCAGCTGCTCGAAGCAGCGCCGGGCGACCTCCTCCAGCGCAACCGTGGTGACCCCGTGAGGCTCGGGGGCCGAGGCGTCGGCCTCGACCTGGGCGGACAGGTCCGCCAGGGTGTGGGCCTCGTCGATATCGAAGGGGCCCACTGCGGTGCGCCGCAGCGCGGTCAGATGAGCCCCGCAGCCCAGTGCCCGCCCCAGGTCGCGGGCCAGGGCGCGCACGTAGGTTCCCGAGGAGCAGGAGACCAGGATGTCGATGTCGACGGCCTGCACCGAGTCCGGGCCGTCGCTGAGGGCACCGTCGGCTTCGACGATCGCCTTCCGGGGCTCTGCGGTCAGGCGCAGCTCGTGGATGGTGACGGGCCTGGCCCGCAGCTCGACGTCCTGCCCGTCACGGATGCGTTGGTAGGCTCGCACGCCGTCGACCTTGATGGCGGAGACAGCGCTGGGCACCTGCTGGATCGGCCCGGTCAGGGCGTTGAGCGCCTCCTGGAGGCGGTCCTCGGGCAGGTCCTCGATCCGGCAGCCGCGGGTCGCGGTGACCTCCCCGTCGGCGTCCTCCGTCGTGGTCTCCGCCCCAAGGCGAACGGTGGCCTCGTAGGTCTTGTCGGCCCCCACCAGGTAGGTGAGGAAGCGGGTGGCGCGCCCGATGCCCAGCAGCAGCAGGCCGGTGGCCATGGGGTCGAGGGTGCCGGCGTGCCCCACCTTGCGGGTGGCGGCCAGGCGGCGGGTGGCGCCGACGACGTCGTGGCTGGTCAGCCCCTGGGGCTTGTCCACCACGAGGACCCCGTCGGCGGCCGTGACCGCGCCGCGGGGGACGTCGGGGCGACGACGTGCGCGTTCATGGCCGCTATCGGGGCTCGTCCTGTGCACCGGCTCTAACCGCTCGGAGGCCGTCACAGGTCCTCGGCGTCCGTTGCGGATTCCTGGTCGGCCTCCTCGGCCTCACGGTCGCCGTCCTCAGCCTCCTCATCCTCCTCATCGTGGCGGTAGGGGTCGGCGTCACCGGCGTAGGTGGCCCCCTCGGCGACCTTGGCGATCTGGGCGTCGCGCACCCGGGCCTGGGCCAGGGCGTCCTCCAGGGTCTTGGCGGTGGTGGGAAGGGCGTCGAGCTGGAAGGACAGTGAGGGGGTCAGGCGGATACCCAGTGCCTTGCCGACCTCGGAGCGGATGAGTCCCTTGGCTGAGCGCAGCGCCTTGGCCGTCCCCTCCCGCTCCTCATCGCTGCCGTAGACGGTGTAGAAGACAGTGGCCTGCTGGAGGTCCCCGGTGACACGGACGTCGGTGACGGTGACGAAGCCCAGGCGCGGGTCCTTGATGCGCCCCTGAAGGAGACGGGCGACAGTCTCATGAATGCGGTCGGCGACCTTGCGGGCGCGGGCGGCGTCGGCCATGGCGGAGCTCCTTCACGTGCGGGGTCCGGGCCGGTGAGGCCCGGGGCTGAGCGATCGGGACCGATCGGCGCGCCGTCCTCGCCCACGAAAGAGCGGACCCTTCCGAGGCGGTCCAGTGCGCCTCACTATGCTACGCGGAGCGGCAACACGGTCACCGCAGCCATCCCCAAGCGCGAACGGATCAGGAACAGATCACAATGAGCTCCTCCCCCGGTGCATCCTCCTCGAAAGACGGCCCCACCGCTACGCCACCGGCCCTTCCTGAGGCCGCGGCGACCTCGGCGTCAGGGACGCTCGATAGCACTGGGATGGCTCTGGTCATCGGCTGCTACACCCTGTGGGGCGTCTTCCCCCTCTACTTCCACCTCCTCTCGGCCGCCGGCAGTGTGGAGATCATCGGTCACCGGATCCTCTGGACGCTCGTGACCTGCCTGATGCTCACCGCGCTGCGGCGCCGCTGGGCGCAGCTGGTCCACATGGTGCGCTCACCGCGCCTGCTGGGGATGCTGGCCGTCTGCGGGCTGCTGGTCTCGGTCAACTGGCTCGTCTACGTCTACGGCGTCAACAGCGCGCGTACGGCCGACGCCGCCCTGGGCTACTTCATCAACCCGTTGGTGACGGTGGCCCTGGCCTCACTGGTGCTGCATGAGCGGTTGCGCCCCGCGCACCGGGTCTCGATCGCGCTGGCGGGCGCCGGAGTGGCCCTTCTCGTGCTGCTTCAGGGCTCGCTGCCGTGGATCTCCCTGGCGCTGGCCTTCTCCTTCGCCCTGTACGGGCTGGTCAAGAAACAGCTCGGGCCTGATGTGGACGCTCTGACCGGGCTGACGGTGGAGAGCGCCGTCGTGGCTCCCGCCGCGCTCGCCTACTTGGGCCATCTGGCCTGGCAGGGGCAGTCGGCCTGGCAGGCTCCTGGTCAGGGCTGGCCGATGATGGCGCTGCTCGTGGTGGCCGGCCCGGTCACGGCGGTACCCCTGCTGCTCTTCGCCGCCGGAACCAGGCGCGTGCCGTTGTCGGTGGTCGGGATGAGTCAGTACATCGCTCCGACCATCCAGTTCCTGCTGGCCTGGGGCACCTTCCATGAACGAATCCCTCCGGCCCGCTGGGCGGCCATGATGCTGGTGTGGGCGGCGGTCGCGGTCTTCATCGGCGACGCGGTGCGCCAGCTCATTCGCCGTCCTCGCCCTCGTTAGCCTCCGGCAGGCCGGCCTGGGGGCCGAAGCGCTCCAGAAGCGGTCCGATGATGTCCATCGGCAGAGGGAAGACGACCGTGGAGTTCTGGTCGGCACCGAGCTCCAGGAGAGTCTGCAGGTAGCGCAGCTGGAGGGAGGCCGGTGACTTCGAGAGCGTGTCCGCCGCCTGGCGCAGCTCCTCGGAGGCCTGGAGCTCACCGCGGGCGTTGATGATCTTGGCGCGGCGCTCGCGCTCGGCCTCAGCTCCACGGGCCATGGCCCGCTGCATCTGCTCGGGAATCTCGACGTCCTTGATCTCGACGACGCTGACCTCCACGCCCCAGGGCTCGGTGAGCTTCTCGATGATGTCGCGCAGGTCGGCGTTCAGGGCGCTGCGGTGGGCGAGCACGGTGTCCAGGTCGACCCGCCCGAGGACGGACCTCAGCGTGGTCTGCGCGATCTGGGAGGTGGCGATCGCATAGTTCTCCACTGCCATGACGGCTTTGACCGGGTCGGTGACATTGAACAGGACGACGGCGTTGACGCGCGCCGGCACGTTGTCCTCCGTGATGACTTCCTGGGGCGGGATGGTCAGGGTGACCACTCGGGTGTCGACCCGTACCAGGCGCTCAAGGAAGGGGACGACCAGGTGCAGGCCGGGCTCGTAGACGGGTCGCAGGCGCCCCAGCCTGAACACGATGCCCCGTTCGTACTGGGTGATGATCTTGAGCGAGAGGACCAGAGCGAGCAGGACGAGGACGGCCAGGGCCACGATGGCGGTGGTGGAAGTAGTCATGGAGGATCCTTCAGGAAGGTGGTCGAGGTGGCTCAGGGCTGGGGTCGAATCATCTGCTTGTGGTGTCGGTGGCCTCATTCCACGCCGAGGACCATGAGCGTCGGGCCCCGCCGCGGGAGCCATCCGACCCGGGCTCGGCCATGGCGGCCGGGACTCGCTTGCGGGTGCGCAGGGCGGTGACGCGACGCAGCTCCGGCTCCGCGGAGGCTGCAGTCCCGCCGTCCGCCTTCCTGGCACCGTCGGAGTCGGCGAGGAAGGAGACACGCACGGTGCGCCCCGTGGCGGCCGCACGCGCCTGAGCGGCGGCGATCGCCTCAGCCGCCTCACGCACTGAGCGGTATCCCGAGGGGCGTGCACTGATCGACACGGGGACGGGACCAGCGCTCGCCGAACGACGAGCCTCCTCGGCCTCCCGGTACTCCTGCGAGCCGACGTGAGGCAGGTGGGCCGGCGCGTTGTCGGGGGTGTTCCACAGGTGACGGGCCAGCGGCAGGACTCCGACGACGATGACGACGATGGTCGTGGTGCCCAGGACGATGAGGTCTCCAGTGGCGTGAAAGACCACCATGAGCAGCATCGGGATGAAGACACCGACGCAGGCGATGACCAGACCCACACCGCGGTGGAAGCGTCCGGCGTCGGAGTAGGGCCACGGGTCGACGGGCCGGGTGATCTCCCGCGGACCGGGGGTGGGTGAGCAGCTGTCCTTGGACGGGCAGCGCCCGCAGATCGCGTGGGCACCCTCGTAGCGGATGACGCGCTTGTCCGGGTCGAAGGCGGTAGGCCACAGCCACTGGTCCTCGTGGCATCTCCAGCCGTCGACGTCGTCGTGGTACATGAAGTCCGAGTGCCGCCAGGACATCGAGTGCCGGGCGCTACGCGAGCCGAGGACGTCCACGGCCCACGCAGCGGCCAGCATGATGAGCGCGTAGGCGGCGATGAGCCACACGCTCAGGTCGGGTGAGTCCATCAGTCGTTCAGCTCCGCACGCTCACCGTGCCAGGCCTTGCGCCCACCCGGGATCTCCTCGTAGAGGGCGTCCTCAGCGAAGGTGTCCACCGTCCGGCCACGGCGCCAGTTCCTCAGCCCCAGGAAGGCGATGTAAAGGTAGGGCAGGACTCCGCCGAGGATGAAGATGAGGTCTCCGGGCATCCGCCCCCACTCGATGATCGTGTTGACCGAGTTGGTGACGTAGGTGAGCTGGCGGGCCTCGAAGTAGCCCGTGCCCACCGAGTAGCGCAGCTGGAGGATGCCCAGCGGCAGCAGGGTGGCGAAGCACATCCAGGCCAGACCGATGTTAAGGCTCCAGAAGGAGGTCTTGGCGAGCTTCTCGGGCCACTTGTCAGCCGGCACCAGGTAGCGCAGGGCGAACATCCCCAGCGCCAGCGCCATGAAGCCGTAGACGCCCATCATGGAGGCGTGCGCGTGGTTGGCCGTCAGCGCGGTCCCGATCTCGTAGTAGGACACGATGGGCAGGTTGACCAGGAATCCGAAGACACCGGCCCCCAGGAAGTTCCAGAAGCCGACGGCCATGAGGAACATGACGGCCCAGCGGTGCGGGAAGGGACCGGCCTCCTTGCCGTGGCGGTTGGCGCCCAACTGCATGAAGGCCCAGGCCTCCACCGTCAGGAAGGTCAGGGGGATCACCTCGGCGGCTGAGAAGAAGGCGCCCAGCGCCATGTGCTCCACCGGCGTGCCGGAGAAGTAGAGGTGGTGCATGGTGCCGATGACGCCGCCGGCGGAGTACAGGATGATGTCCATGAAGATGATGCCCAGTGCGATCCTCTCGCGGACAACGCCCAGCAGGACGAAGACGTAGGCGACCATGACGGTGGTGAACAGCTCGAGGAAGTCCTCGACCCACAGGTGCACCACCCAGAAGCGCCAGAACTCGGCGACGGTGACGTGGGTTCCGGTGCGCGCCATCATCCCCACGGCGTAGAAGGCGGGGATCGCCAGGGCGGCGAACATGAACAGCCAGGGCATGTTGGCCACGTGCTCGTTGCTCAGGCGCGAGCGCATGGCGCGCCAGATGATGAACACCCAGACGAACAGGGCCACGGTGAGCAGCACCTGGAAGACGAAGGGAAGGTCGAGGTACTCCCACTGCTGGGCGAACAGCGGCCCCTTGGCCCAGCTCAGGCCGTGCTGGCTGGCCCCCTCCGCCAGGCAGGACAGGACGACGACGACCGTTGCCGCGATGAACAGAGTCCACACCAGCACGTGCTGCTTCTTCGGCTCACGTCTGGCGATGAACGGGGTCAGGAACAGACCGGCTGCGAGCAGCCCGATGGCGGTCCAGAACAAGGAGAGCTGGACGTGCCAGGTGCGCGCCAGGGAGAAGGGCAGGAGCCGGCCCAGGTCGAAGCCGAAGAAGGACAGCACGTCGGCCCGGTAGTGCTCGGCCAGGGCTCCCAGGAGCGTCTGGACGAGGAAGAGGGCGGCGATGGTGAAGACGTACCAGGCCACCACCCGCTGCGACTTGGTCAGCCCAACCTCCTCGGGCTGTCGGAAGGACAGGGCCGGGGCCTCCTCGGAGTGCCAGCCGATCTTCTGGCTCCAGCGGCCGTAGATGGCGAACATGGCCCCGGTTCCACCGATGAGGACGATCAGCGACAGGACCGACCAGATCATGAGGTCGCCGGTGGGCGCGTTGCCGACCAGGGACTCGGCGGGCCAGTTGTTCGTGTAGGAGTAGTCGTGGCCCGGACGCTGCGCGGACGAGCCCCAGGCGGTCCAGCCGAAGAAGGCCGTCACCTGCTTGACCTGGACGGGATCGGTGATGAGATCCGGCTTGAGGCCGTGGCTGCGGGCATCGGGCCCGAACATCGTGGTGTAGTGGCTGACGGCCTCGTTGTAGGCCTTGACCTGCTCATCGGTCCACACCAGGGTTCCCGTGGAGGGGTCGTAGCGGTTGGTCCGCATCATCTTCTTGGTGGCGGCCGCCGGATCGGCGACCCCCTGGGAGGCGAGCTGTTCCTTGACGCTGGTGGCCTCCATGCGAAGGTACTCGGCGGTGAAGTCGGGACCGAGGTAGCCGCCGTGCCCCAGGATGGAGCCGTACTCCATGAGACCTCTGGCCTGGAAGAGCTTCTGCCCCTCGGTGATGTCCTGTGTCGTGAAGAGGGTCTCGCCGCTCTCGGTGACCACCTTCTGGGGTTGAGGCATGGAATTGGTGTAGGTGCGGTAGGCCAGCAGGCCCATGACAGTGAATCCGAAGAGCATGACCAGAGCAACGCCCTGGATCCACCCCTTGCCGATGAGGCGAGCGCGTCGGGAGGCCGCCCCCTCAGTCGTGGCAGCGGATGACATGAGATTACCTCCGTACATCTCAGGAGACGGCGGATGTCTTCCGCGTCGTCACAGCCACCGTACAAGCGTCGTACGGGTTACTGTCGGAACGATCCAGGACTTCTCCGTTGATATATCGACCGATCAGCCCCATTTCCTCAGATTCTCTCCGTTTATATTCAACACGTGGAACGACGAGACGATCGTGGTGCCACCCATTTTAATCATTTTCATGTTTCCTATTTAAGGAAGGTTGATACAACTTCAGCCCCGCTACATCGACACCCGATCGCGACATCTTGTCACCATCCCCTCCATAGATCTGAGAAACAGCAGTAGAATGAGTTATACGAGAAGTTAGCCACCCCGTTTGTAAGGCACAACGATGTCCCTTCTGCCCCTAGCCGCACAGACCGCCAACGACGTCGCCCAGCAGTGCGTCGACACTGAGACCTTCCCCCTGTGGCTGCGAGTCACCCACTTCATCAACTTCCTCCTCATGGGTGTTCTCATCCGCTCTGGAATCGAGATCATCGCCTCACACCCGCGCTTCTACTTCAAGGACCAGTGCGAGCCCGGCTCCGAGTGGCTCCGGTTCACCAGGGACAAGGTGCCCCTCGAGGAAGGGGCATTCACCGCCCGGGATGATCAACGCGACCTCTCTCCCCTGCTGTCCCTGCCCGGCCGGGCAAAGATCGGGCTGGGGCGCGCCTGGCACGGGGTGGCCACCAGCTTCTGGCTGCTCAACGGCGTCATCTACGTCGCCTTCCTCGTGGGCACCGGGGCGTGGCACCGCCTGGTTCCCACCACGTGGCAGATCCTGCCCGACGCCTGGGACTCCCTGCTGACCTACGTGCACCTGCGCACCCCGTCCCTGTGCGACTTCACCCCCTACGACAGTCTCCAGCAGCTGGGGTACTTCTTCATCGTCTTCATCGCCGCTCCGCTGATGATCGTGACGGGACCAGTCATGTCCCCCGCCGTCGTGGGACGCTTCCCCTGGTACGCCAAGATGTTCGGTGGCCGCCAGGCCGCCCGCTCCCTGCACCTGATCGGCATGTTCACCTACCTGGGCTTCGCCGTCGTCCACGTGGGCCTGGTGTTCATCGTGCACGCTCCTCACAACCTCACCCACATCGTCTTCGGCTACTACGACCCGAGTCGGGTGGGTCAGGCCTACGTCACCGTCATCGCGACGATCATCGTCGTGGTGGCGCTGTGGATCGCCATGTCCTACTGGACACTGACAGACACCCGTCGCAGCCAGCGGATCCTATGGGACGCCACGCGGGCGATCCGCCGTCTCACGGTGGACCGTTTCAGCTCGCAGCAGGCCGTCAAGAAGCCATGGACGGAGAAGGACATCTCCAAATTCCACTGGGTCAACACCCGCACCCCCTCACGGGAGGAGTCCCCGGAGTACCAGGAGCTGGCGGCGAACGACTTCGCCGACTTCCGCCTCGAGGTGGGTGGCATGGTCTCAGCCCCGGCGTCCTTCTCCCTGACGGAGCTCAAGGCGATCTCCAGCCAGTCCCAGATCACCATGCACACCTGCATGCAGGGCTGGACGGGGATCGCCAAGTGGACGGGGATCCGTGTACGGGACCTGCTCGAGCAGGTCGGTCAGATCGATCCCGAGGCCGGATGGGTGATGTTTGAGTCCTTCGGCATGGCCCAGCACATGCACGACGGGCGCCCGGTCGAGCCGTACTACACGTGCCTGCCTCTGGACATGGCCCTCGAGGATGACACGATCCTGGCCTGGGACCGCAATGACGAGCCGCTGTCGGGCATGTTCGGCGCTCCGCTGCGCCTGCGCTGCGAGACGAGCCACGGGTACAAGATGATCAAGTGGGTCCGGTCGGTGACGTTGATCCGTCACTACAGCGAGGTCGGTGACGGCATGGGCGGAACCCGCGAGGACTCCGGGTACCAGGACGTCAACGCGCGCATCTGACGGCCTCATCTCGCTCGAGCATTGTCGCGGGCGTCCGATGCGCGCCCGTCACTGACGATGGTGGCCGGCCACCCCAGTGCGGGGCGACCGGCCACCATTGATGAACGCGGACGTTCTCAGTCGCGAGGCTTCTCGCGCATCTCCCAGGTCTCGATGACGTCGCCCTCGGCGAGGTCCTTGAAGCCCAGGTTGATACCGCACTCGTAGCCCTCACGGACCTCGGTGACGTCGTCCTTCTCACGGCGCAGCGTCTCGATGGACAGATCGCCGTTGATGACGACGCCGTCGCGCACCAGGCGGGCCTTGGCGCCCCGCTTGATGATGCCCGAGCGGACGATGGAGCCGGCGATGGAGCCGAACTTCGAGGAGCGGAAGATCTGCCGGATCTCGGCGGTGCCGAGCTCGACCTCCTCGTAGACGGGCTTGAGCATGCCCTTCATGGCGGCCTCGACGTCCTCGATCGCGTTGTAGATGACCGAGTAGAACTTCATGTCGACGCCCTCGCGGTCGGCGATCTCCGAGACGCGCTCGGCGGGCCGGACGTTGAAGCCGATGATGACGGCGGAGTCCACCGTGGCCAGGTTGACGTCGTTCTGCGTGATGGCACCCACGCCGCGGTGGATGACGCGCAGGGCGACCTCCTCGCCGACGTCGATCTTGAGCAGGGAGTCCTCCAGGGCCTCGACCGCACCCGAGCTGTCGCCCTTGAGGATGAGGTTGAGGGTGTCGACCTTGCCCTCCTTGAGGACGTCGGTGAGGTTCTCCAGGGAGACCCGCTTGCGGCGCTTGGCCAGCATGGCGGCGCGCTCGGCGGCCTCACGCTTGTCGGCGATCTGGCGGGCCGTACGGTCGTCGGGGGCGACGATGAAGGAGTCGCCGGCGCTGGGCACGTTGGTCAGCCCTAGGACCAGGGCCGGGCGTGCGGGTCCGGCCTCGGTGAGGTTCTCCCCGTGCTCGTTGAACATGGCGCGCACACGCCCGTAGGCGCTTCCGGCCACGATTGGGTCGCCGACCCGCAGCGTGCCGCGCTCGACCAGGATGGTGCTCACGGCGCCGCGTCCCTTGTCGAGCTTGGCCTCGATGGTCACGCCGCGGGCCTCGGTGTCCGGGTTGGCCCGCAGGTCCAGGGCGGCGTCCGCGGTCAGCAGGACTGCCTCGAGGAGCTCGTCGATGTGGAGACGCTGCTTGGCGGAGATGTCCACGAACATCGTGTCGCCGCCGTACTCCTCGGGGACCAGACCGTACTCGGTGAGCTGGCCACGGATCTTGTCCGGGTTGGCGCCCTCCTTGTCAATCTTGTTGACCGCCACGACGATCGGCACGTTGGCCGCCTGGGCGTGGTTGAGGGCCTCGACGGTCTGGGGCATGACGCCGTCGTCAGCGGCCACGACGAGGATGGCGATGTCGGTCACCTCGGCACCGCGGGCACGCATGGCCGTGAAGGCCTCGTGACCGGGGGTGTCGATGAAGGTGATCGGGCGCTCCTCGTCGTTCAGGTTGACGCGCACCTGGTAGGCGCCGATGGACTGGGTGATGCCCCCGGCCTCATCGGCGACGACGTCGGTGGAGCGGATGGCGTCCAGCAGCTTGGTCTTACCGTGGTCGACGTGACCCATGACCGTGACCACCGGGGGCCGGGGCACGAGGTTGGCGTCGTCCTCGTCGGGCTCGAGGTCGATGTCGAAGGACTCCAGGAGCTCGCGGTCCTCGTCCTCGGGCGAGACGATCTGGACGTTGTAGCCCAGCTCGGCGCCCAGGAGGGCGAAGGTGTCCTCGTCGAGGGACTGGGTGGCCGTGGCCATCTCACCGAGGTGGAACAGGACGGTCACCAGGGCCGCGGGGTTGGCGTTGATCTTCTCGGCCAGGTCCGTGAGCGTGGCCCCCTGGCGCACGCGCACCGGGGTGGAGCCGTCACCGCGCGGGACGATGACACCGCCGATCGACGGCGCGCTCTGCTGCTCGAACTCCTGGCGCTTGGCCCGCTTGGACTTGCGTCCCCGCGGGGCGCCGCCACCGCGCCCGAAGGCGCCCTGGGTGGAACCGCGACCACCGCGGCCCCCGCGGGGGCCGCCGAAGCCGCCGCCGGGACGGCCACCGCCACCGGGACGGCCACCGCCGCCGGGGCGCGAGCCGCGACCGCCGCCCGCTCCCCCTCGTGCGGGAGCACCGGGGCGCCCGATGGAGGACTGGCCGGGCATCATGCCCGGGTTGGGACGCGGACCGCCCGGACGCGGAGCACCGGAGCGACCGGCTCCCTGAGGCCGTGCGCCGCCCTGAGAACGGGGGCCGCCGGGGCGCGGACCGCCCTGAGGACGGGGGCCACCGGAACCACCCGGGCGGGGCATGCCCTGGGAGGTGGCGAAGGGGTTGTTGCCGGGGCGCGGCGCACCCGAGCGGGACTGGCCCGAGCGCTGGCCTCCTCGGCCTGCCTGACCGCCTTGGCGGGGCATGCCCTGGGAGGTGGCGAAGGGGTT